>VGZO01000020.1 GCA_016872555.1 Planctomycetota bacterium | reverse complement strand
AAGTGCGCGGGGAGCCTCGGCTCGGGCTCGACAGAGGGGGACGCCCTTCTGTTACCGCATCGACCAGCGACCATGCGGGGAGCCTCGGCTCGGGCTCTGCAGAGGGGACGCCCCTCGCGCCTCTGCCCTCGCATCGACCCGCACGAGATCGCGACGGGCCGATGCGAGGGCGACGGCGGAGGGGCTACGCGGGTCCCTGGAGATGGGAGAGAGTGCCAGAACTCGTGCGCTTTGCCGCAAGGAGAGCGGTTCGCTGCTTATCAGACAGTGGCCAAGGTGATCGGCCGCGGGATGCGGCCGGCGGCGACCCGGGAAACGCTCGGCGCTTCCCGGTTCGCCAGAGTGGACAAAGGCCATGGAGGGCTTTGTCCACGGAACGTGAGCTCGTTGCGTAGGTCGCTGGGCGGTTTGCATGGCCGCAGAGTGTCTGTCTGCGGTCGCGGCACTCGACGGGCTTCGAAATGGCCGCCGGGTTTCCTCATCCTTCCCAGCCCCACCCGAAGCGGCGCGTGAGATGAGACGACTCGCCTATCGCCGGGGGGGCCGCTTGACCGCCGCCCACAATCGAACGTGGTCGGAAACCGGTCGTGGTCGGAAGGAGCGGGGCGAAGAGGGTGACGGGGTGCGCGGTTCGGCCGAGGCGGTGCGCCGGATTGATGGTGGTGGTTAGTGGTGGTTGGTGGTGGTTGGTGGTGGTTGGTGGTGGTTGGTGGTGGTTGGTGGTGGTTGGTGGCGATTGGCGGCGATTGGCGGCGATGGCGTTGGCGTTGGCTGGGGGTGACTGGCAGCGGCAGCGCGGGGGGAGACGCGGCGGTGCGAAGCGCGGTGATCACGACATCGATGCTGGTTGCCACCGGGCTGGTGGCGGCGCCGATCCTGCCCGGTGCCCTCGCCGGTGAAGCCGGCCTCGCCCGTCGCGCGCGCGTGGCGACGTGGGATGCCGCGCTTCCTCTCGCTCCTCTCGCTCCCCTCGTTCCCGTCGCTCCCGTCGCCGCTGCCAATTCCTCCAGTCCCGACTCGGTCGATGACACGCGCGACGATGGAATCGCTCACGGGTTCGGCGGTGCGTTCGGTGACCGGACTGGCGACCGGTTGGGTGCCGCGATCGACAACGACGGCGCCGATCACTTCGCCGATGACGACGACATGGTGGACCGCCGCCGCGTCTATCTCAGCGGCATGCTCGGCGTCGGCACGGCCGACTCGGTGGCGCCGCCGGCGGTCGCCGAACAGCCCAGCGCGCTAGTAGCCCGTGGAAAAAGTGATCGGCCGCTGGATGCGGCCGACGGCGACCCGGGAAACCCTCGGCGTTTCCCGCGGTCGCTTGAGTGGACAAAGGCCACGGAGGGCTTTGTCCACGGACAGCTCGTGGCCGGCACGCTGTTTGGCGGCGACGGCGCCGTCGGTATCACCGCACCGCGGCCCTGGGGCGCGGCGCGCGTCGAGTGCGAGGCGCGGGGCCGAACGACGGCGCTCCCCGGACCGGATGGGCGCTGGTCGCTGATGGTGAACCTCTGGCACGACGTCAGCCTCTCCGACCGGCTCGCGCTGTACGGCGGCGGCGGCGCGGGCTCCGGAGGCACGCGCGGTGCGGACGGCGCGGGCCAGGCCCCGGCCGGCCTCGCCTGGCAGGTCGGCGGTGGCCTGGCCTACGACCTCACGGAACGGCTCACGCTCGACGTGGGCTACCGCTACGGCGGGATCGAAAGCCGGGCGCGCGGCAGCGCGCCTGCCGTCGGCGAGGCGGTGATCGCCGTGCGGATCCACGATCCGTTTCGCGGTTGGTGGCAACGGCGCGAAGCGGCGCGCGGCGAGGCCGCCGCCGTGAGGCGCGGCGGCGGCTGACCGCGCGCCTCCCCGTCAATTCTTCGCCGACTCTGCGGGCGCCGCGCCAGCCGCATCGTCGATGATCGCCGGTTCGTCAGGGTCGACCGGTCTCTGCAGACGACCGCCTCGCACGTCTCTGCAGCCGGGGGCACCCCTGGCCGCGTGATGCTTGAGCCCAAGCGTCGAGCGAACGGAGGGCAGGATGCCCGCAGTGAGCGTCCTGCAACGGGGCACTGGCTGCCCTGAGCCAAGCGTCAGGCCCGAAGCGCCGCCATGAGCCGGGCCGGACCTTCACTGCCCGGCTATCAGCTTGTCGAGCAGGTCGCCCACCCCGATCGAAACGGCCATCTGCTGCATGTGTCGGACATCGAGCCTGTCCCCGTGGAGAGCGACCAGCTTCGACACGTCGTCCCACTGCCGCTCGGAGGTCTCATTGGTCAGCCGGAACCACTCGAGCTTGGCCACGATGGAGTCCTCGGCCGTCGCGATCGGAATCATCGTCGCGGCGCCCGTGCCGAGGGGCTGTGGCGTGGCACGCTCCATCGCGAGCAGGTCGAACGGCCGGCCACGACTCACGAACACGTCGACCTTGTACGACGTGGGCATGTGAATGAGGTTGAAGCACGACTTTCGCTGCACGGCATCCCTGACCGCGGCGGGGCTGACGTAAAACTCTTCGCCGAAGGATGCGACGAAGGCTGCGACGTCGGCAAGCCCCAGATCACAGACGAGATCGACGTCCATCGTCGAACGGATCGCTCCGTGAAACGCGCTTGCGACGCTGCCGCCCACGTAGTGCCGGACGCCGAGCCTGCGAAGGGCCTCGGCCACGGGAGTCAGGGCGGCGATCAGGTCATCTCCGTCGCTCACGCTCCGCGCCCCTGCCGCCAGCAACGCACCTTGGCGGCGAGCTCGCCGCCATAGGCCAACTCGATGTAGGCGAGCTGCACGTCGTCTTCCGCGAGACCAGGGTGCCGCCGCCGAATGGCCTCCATGGCCATGAGCCTGTTCCGCCTCGACATGGCGCACGCCTTCCGGATCCGCTCCGCCGGCGCGAGCCCTCGAAAGCACCGCAGTTGCACAGCCGCTGCGTCGTCCGCCGTGTCGCTTGTGTAGGCGGGCAGTGTCATGATCGCGTCCTGTTCATGATCGCGTCCTGACAACTCAGTCTACACCGATCCCATACGACCTTCGACACGCCCCGGCCGCGGCTGCGACCCATGCGACAAACCGCTTTCCCACGACACCGCCCGACGCCCAAGGCCAACCTCACGGCCCGCCTGGGCGAGGACTTTCCGCGGAGTGCCCGAACTGTGGCGGCGACATCCGGCTCATTGCCTTCATCACGGAGCCAGGGCCGATCCGGAAGATTCTCACACGCCTCGGTGAACCACTCGAGCCGCCTCCCGCATGGACCTGCGTTCCGCGCGCCGCATCGGGCCCACACACGGGATCCATTCGATGGGGTGAAGCACGTCGCGCAGTGAGGGAAGCCGTTGATCGAATCAAGGGGGGCGGCTGAGCGCGCGCCACCCGTCAGTTCTTCGCCGGCTCTGCGGGCGCCGCGCCAGCCGGATCGGCCGCGACTGCGACGATCCGGCCAAACATGTGGCCGCCGATCGCGTCGTGCTGCCAGGTGCCGGCGTAGCGCTCGCCGTCGAGGACGACGCGCGCCGAAAACGTGCCGAGCCCGGGAACGGTCACCTTGTCGAGCGTGATCACGGGCGTGTCCCCCGCCCACTTCACCTCGACCGGCACCGGCAGCGTGAGATCCACCGTGCCGAAGCGCATCCGCGCGAGCATGGTCCACCAATCACCGTCGGCCAGCTTCGTCACCGTGGTGATCGTGTATTCCTCCTCGCGCGGCATTTCCTTTTCCCCCGGCACGGGCGTGCCCGGCGGGGCGTCGATCGTGAACCGGCCGACGAGTTTGACGCCGCTGAGCATGCCGCGGAGACGGGCCTCGCGCGCCGCGGCCCGCTCCGGCTCGGCTGCTGCCGGAGCCGCCGCCGGCTGCGCGGGGAGCACGCGAGCGGTCGCACCGCCGAAGAGGAACACCAGCCCGAACACGAGCGCACGTCGCATGGGTTGACTCCGGCTCCGGTATGGCAGACCGAGCGCCATCGTACGGCGCGACGGTCGCCGTAGAGAACCGCGGTCAGGCCAGCCGCTTCCAGCCCTGCTCGCGGTACATCGCCCGCATCAGTCCCGGGGCGAGGAATGGATAAACGAAATGGCTGATCCCGAGCGTAAGGGGCAACAGGCCGAGGCTCCACAGCGCCTGGCGGCGGTTTCCAAGGAGGAAAAAGTAGAGCGGCCCGAGGAGCAGACAGCCGAGGAACGCCCGGCCGGGGGCCACCACCCGGCGGCGAGCGTCGACGGGATGCTGGAACAGCGCCCGACCCCCCTCGGGAAGCGTCGCCCCGGCGTCATCGGCGAGGTCGCCGGGAAGAGCGGGAGCGCCCCCGCCACCCGCCCCGCCCCGCCGCGCCGAGGGCGATGCCGGCGACGACTCGCGCCCCCACCGGGCCGAGCCCGACTTGTCGGTGGCACCACCGGAGTCGCGCACCTGCGGCTGACCGCGGACGCCTGCCTGACCCCGGCCGAAGGTGTCGAAGCTGCCGCTGGTGCTGGCGAACGGATCGTCGTCGTTGAACTTGATGCCGGACAGCTGCGCGGCCTTCACCCAGCGCGGAAGCGATTCCTTCCACACCAGGTCGCTCGGGGCGAGCCGACCGTCGGCGCACATCGCGCGCAATTCAGCGGCAGACACCGGCCCATGCCGAGCGCCGTTCTTCTCGTAAAACCAGTCGGAAGCCATCGCGATCACCGGGAAGAGGAGAAATGGAGGATCTCGCCGCACGGCGGCGCGGGCCGCCGGACGGGTATGGGCCGGTGGCCGTGCTCAGCGCGCGGGCCGACCCGCACGGGCGGTGGCCGCCCGCGTTCCCCTGACACGAAGGCTGGCAGCCGATTGTTCGGCCGGCCGCTGTCGCGTCGCTCCTTTTCCGACCGCGCGCCCTGGGCTGGCGACGGCCTTCTTCCCCCCCGGTGTTGCCCCCCGGGTTGATCGTGGCTTGGCTTTTGCGGTCGGCGTCGCAGGCCGCTTTCCGGCCTTGGGCGCGGATCGGCCGGCGGCCGCCGTCGCAGCGACGGCGCCATCCAGGAATTCGGCGGCGATCGCCGTCAGCTCCTCCCGGGACAGGGCCTCCGACTCGTCGAGGACCAGAAGCTGGAGCCGGCCGCGGGCCTGGGCGTCCATCAGCGCCTCGTACTCCACGAGCGACAGGTCGTCATGGTCGTCCTGCTCACTCGACAGGAACTCGAACCCCACGCGGGCGGCCCGGTCCCAACCGTCGCAGTCGAACGAAACGCCGAATTCCTCGAACGGAAAGTTCCGCTCGATCGCGTACCCGCGCTGCCTGAACAGCCGGGCGAGCAGCGCACAGGCACTGCTCTCGGAAAGTGTGTCTGCCATGAAGGAAAGGTCCGGATGAGGAACGGAAAGAATGAATCGAGAAGATGCAATCGGGATCGAACCGGCCACACCGACGGGATCAATGAATGAGCGGAGAATACCCGATCCCCCCGCGCCCTGTCGCCGCGGTCGGGGCGGGGCGGACGGGCTGATGGACGGGGCCGCGCCGCGCCGATAGGCCCCGTTGGCTGCCCACGGCCGGCTGCGAGCGAGGCCGGTGGGATTCGTGTTTTTTTCGTGAGGACGCCCGATGGCCCCGACCGATCCGATCGCCGCCGCCCAGGCCGCCCTCTCGAGCGGAGACCTCGCAACCCGCCGCTCGGCGGCCGAACGCCTCGCTCAGAGCGGCGCCGCGGCGGCGCCGGCGGCGCTCGCCCTGGTGCGGGCCTGCGCCGACGCCGACGACCAGGTCCGCGAGTGGGTCGTGGCAGCGCTCGAGGAGCTCGGTCCCCCTGCCCCGGGGGTGGTTGGCGACCTGGTCGCGCTCCTCACCGGACCGGATCCGCTCCCCACCTACTGGGCGGCGACGCTGCTCGGCCGGCTGGGCGAGGGCGCCAGCGCGGCGGTGACTGCGTTGGTAACCACGCTCGCCGGCGCTGCCGATCTCGCCGTCCGCGAGCGCTGCGCCTGGGCCCTGGGAAAGATCGGCCCGGCGGCCGGCGTTGCGCGCGACGCCCTCCGCCGCAGCGCCGCCGGCAGCGACGAGCGACTCGCCCGGCTGGCGACCGAGGCGCTGACGGCAATCGGGGGCTGACCGGGCAACCTGGGCCGACCCCACCGCCGGCGGCGATTCCAGCGATCGTGCCGGCCGCGGTCGGCCGATCTCACCTGCCGGGGCCGTCCCCCGTCTGCCAGCGGAAGCCTGGCGGCGCGCCGTCGGATGCGGCCGCCCGGGGAGCGGTGCGGAGGCCGGGTGGTGGCGAAGGGTCCACGGCGCCGCTTCGCTCCCGACCGCGGCGTGTTCAGCGCCCTCGCGGTCGCCGCCGGGATGCTCGGCTGCGCGTCGGCGACCGCCCAGGGGCCCCCCGCCCCGCCGGTGCAGGTCGCGGGGCTGGCTCCCCAAGGGCTGCCGCTCGCGCCGCCGCGTGCGCCCAAGCCGGTCGACGCGATCCTCGTCGCCAGCTTCAACATCCAGGTCTTCGGCGAGGCGAAGCTCGCCAAGCCGGCGGTCGTCGACGTGCTGGCGCGGGTCGTCCGCCAGTTCGACGTCGTCGCGATCCAGGAGGTCCGCGCGAAGTCCGACGGGATCCTGCCGTCGTTCGTCCAGGCGGTGAACGCCGACGGCAGCCGCTACCAGTTCGTCCTCGGTCCACGGCTCGGGCGGACGGTGAGCAAGGAGCAATACGCGTTCGTCTACGACACCGAACGGATCGAGGTCGATCCGTCGAGCGTCGGCACGGTGGCCAACCCCGGCGACCGTCTCCACCGGGCGCCGCTCCATGCCCGGTTCCGGACGCGCATCATCCCGGTCGGAATGGCGTTCACGTTCTGGCTCGTCGACATCCACACCGATCCCGACGAGGTCCCGCAGGAGATCGACGCGCTGGCCGACGTCTTCCTGGCGATGAAGGCCGCGCGGCCCGACGAGGACGACGTGATCGTGCTCGGCGACCTCAACGCCGCCCCGCAGCAGTTCGGGCGGATCAAGCAGATCCCCGGCGCCGGCTGGGCGATCACCTCCGGCCCGACCAACACCCACCGCACGAAGACCTACGACAACCTCGTCTTCGATACCCGGGCGACCACCGAATACCTCGGCCGCTCCGGCGTGCTCGACCTGCAGCGCGCCTTCGGACTGTCGCTCGAGCAGGCCCTCGAGGTCTCCGACCACTGTCCGGTGTGGGGGGCGTTTTATCCGGCCGAAACCCCGCCCGGGGTCCCGGCCGGCGGGATCGCGACCGCCCCGGGGCCGGCGCCGCGGTAGGCCGCGCGGCAGCGGGGCCGGTGGCCCCGGGCGGTGATCGGTCGCCCACGGCCTCACCGCTCCGGGAACCGGCTCCCGACGAGCCATTCGTAGATCGCGCCGCCGAGCACGCCGCCGACGAGCGGCCCGACGATCGGCACCCACCACCAGCCGCCGTCGGCGGTGAACACGCCTCCGCCCCAGCCGGCGACGGCCGTCCACAGGCGCGGGCCGAGGTCGCGCGCCGGATTGACGGCGTAGCCGCAGTTGAAGCCGAACGCCATCCCGATCGCGATCACGGTCAGACCGACGACCACCGGGCCGAGCCCGGCAGCCGGCGGCGCGTTACGCCGATCGCCGACCGCGAACACCACGCACGCCAGCAGCGCCGTGGCGACGATCTGATCGACGAGCCCACCGACGAGCCCGAGGAACGGCTGCGGCGACGTGGAGAAGATCCCGGCGGTGCCCTGCGGCCCCGCGATCTGGCGGTGCCCACCGTCGAAGTGGGCCAGCGCCCCGGCGTAGGTGGCGTGGACCAGCGCCGCGGCGACGAATGCACCGGCGAGCTGCGCCGCCATGTAGGGCAGGACCTTGCCGGCGGGAAAGCCACGCCAGGCTGCCAGCGCCAGCGTGACGGCGGGATTGAGATGGGCGCCGGTGACACCCCCGGCCACCGCACAGCCGAGGATCACGGCGATGCCCCAGCCGAGGTGGATCGACAGGGCGCTGCCGAGCTCCCCCGCGCTGAGCACCTTCTGCGCGACGAACCCGAGTCCGAACGTGACCAGCACCGCGGTGCCGAGGAACTCGGCCGCCAGTTCACGGATGATCCCGCCGCGCGTGTCGCTCATGCCGGTCACTTTCCGAGGAGCTCGCGGACCTTCGGCTCCACCGCCCCGGCCCAGATCGCATACCCCTCGGGGCTGAGGTGGAGGAGGTCGGGCATGACGCGTTTCTCGAGGACGCCGTCGGCGGTGAGGAAGCACCGCCCCCGTGGTGCCGCGACGACAACAGCCTAGCGGGAATAGCAGCCGCCGGAAACGGCCCCGCCACCGTCAGAGGCCTTCCAGCGTCAAGCGCCGCTCCATCGCGTCGGCCATCGCATCCGCCTCGGCGGCGAGCTCGTCGAGCGTGTGGGCATCGTCGTCGGCCGCCGCCCGCCGGGCGAGGAACAGCAGGTGGTGGGCCTCGTCGCGCCAGATCAGCAGCCAGTCAGGGCGCGACGAGACGCCGCGGTGGACGAGCCGCTCCAGCCGGTCGAACGGATCGGCAGCTTTCATCCGCGGAGCAGCTGCCGGTAGTGGTCGAGGAAATGCATCGCCACCTCGTCGTTGATCCCCTTCCAGGCGTCGTCGAGCAGCGCGCCTGCCAGCAGCCCCCCCGCCGCGCGCGACACGAGCCCGCCGAGCATCTCCCCGAGGCCGGTCATCGGATGGGGCCCGAGAAGCCGCTCGCGATCGACATGGACGAACTCGTTGGCGACCAGCGACAACGCCGGCAGCTTGGGGACGGGATCGCGGCCGTTGACGTAGCGGTGGACCCGGCCGGCGAATTCCCGGTTGAACGCTTCGCGGGCGGCGGCGTTGCCGATCATCGGCGCGCCGAACGTCGAGACCTCCTCGACGGCGATGAACCGCCGCTTGAGCAGCCAGGCGGCGAGCAGCGCCAGCGCCCCGCCGAGGCTGTGGCCGGTGAGCCACACGGGCCGGTCGCGCTTCGTGACCTCCCCCTCGACCGCCGTCACCAGCGGCGGCCAAATCCCGGCGATCGCGTCGACGAACCCCTTGTGAAAACGGGCCCCGACCCCGGCGGCGGCGAGGTCGTGGCCGAGGCGCCCCTCGGGGACGACGAGGAGGTTCATGGCGTCGGTGAGGAGGACGTCCTTGAGGCCGTCGAGGCTGGTCGGCGACTCGGTGCCGCGGAAGGCGACGACGACGTGGTCGTCGTCGTCGCCCAGCCAGGCCTGCGTGTTGTCGACGCTGAACAGCCGGGCGTCGAGGCCGAGGATCTCGGCGAACGCCCGCTTTCCCTCGGCCTCGGGGAGATACGCCAGGGCGCTGGCCTCGCAGAGATAGGCGGCGCTGCCGGCATCGCCGGGCGACGCCGCGCGGAGGACGGGACGCGGAATGCTCATCGCGTGAACCTCAGGGGAAACCCGGGATCAATTGAGGTAGCGGCGCGCGGTTCCCTCGGGCGCGGCGTTCTTCCAGGCGCGGAGCGGTGCGGCAGGGATGCCGTTGCCGGAGACGTCGAGCTGCTCGAGGTGCGGGGGCGGAGCCTGGAGAAAGGCCTCCACGCCCGCGGCCGTGATCTTCGTCCGCGCCAGCCGCAGGCTGACCAGCGCCGGAAAGGCGCGGAGAAGGTCGAGCCCGGCGTCGCCGACCTGCGAGTCGTCGAGCGAGAGCTCACGGAGCCGCGGCAGGTCGCGGAGGATGTCGAGCGTCTCGTCGGTGACGTCGGGATTGGCCAGTTCGAGGATCTCGACGTCGGGACGGCCGCGGAGAAAGGAGTAGTCTTTCCGATCCCAGCCGGTGAGCGTGATCGCCACGCGCCCTTCGACGACGCGCTCGCGCGGCCCGAGGCCGACGACGGCCAGCCAGACGCGCTGCGCCGCGATCGGTGCCGCGCCGATCACCAACCCGGCGCCGCACAGCGCCAGCGGCATGACCAACCGCCGCGCCGGAACCGTGCCGAACAGGACCCGCAGGCCCCGCAGCCCGAGGACGAACAGCCCCCCGCAGATGAGGAACAGCCCGAGAAACACGAGGACGACACCGATCTGCTCGCTCACCCGCGGGCCCTCCGGTTGGCCCTGTGCGATACCTGACGACACCGTCGATCATAAGCGACCGGTCGGATTCCGCCTCGGCTCGGGTCGGGCCGGCCGGGGCTTCCGCTGCCCCCGCCATCGTCCGGCTCGTCGCCGCGGCCACCGTCACCAGGTGCAGCAGACCGCCCCGACGACCGCCGGCTGGCTCACGACCACCACCGTCTCCACCGGCATCGCGACGCGGACGCGCTCCATCGCGACGTGCTCGACGCACACCCGCCGCCCGCAGACACTTGAGCGGCATGACTCCCCACGGCGCCGACGCACTCGGCCGACGTCAGGACTTCGGCCGGCAGACCAGGTCGACCGCCGCCACCCCCGGCTCGCCACGGAGCCGGCGCACCAGTGCCACGCCCGCGGCGGGGTCGGCGAGACGGGCAGCGTAGACGAGTTCGACGACCGTGCCCTTCTTCGCCGTGCCCGCGCGTTCGAGCCGGGCGTTGGGCAGGGCCGCGGTGACGATTTTGAACAGCCCGGCCGGATCGCGGTCGGGATCGACGCGCACGACGACCCGGCACGGCACCGGGCCGGCATCGCGGCCCCGGGCGCGGGCCGCGAACCCGAGCGCGACGACGGCAGCAATCGGCAGGCCGACCAACGGCACGACGAGGAACCCCGCTCCCACCGCCAGCCCGACGGCGACGGCGAGGATCACGAACGCCGTGTCGCGCGGATCGTCGACCACGCTGCGGAACCGGACGATCGCCAGCGCACCGACGAGGCTGAACGCGCGGGCGACGTTGCTTCCGATCGCCAACGTGATCATCGCGATCACGACGGCGAGGAGGAGCAGCGTCTGGGTCAGGTCGGCACGGCCGACGGCGGGCCGGGAGCGGGTGACGCGGTAGATGGTCCCGACGACGGCGCCGAGGAGAAGCGCCGCGACGAGGCGGATGACGACGTCGGAGAGTTGCAGTTCGGCGTCGCCCGGAAAGGCGTCGAGCAGCCAGTCGTTCATCGGGTGGAGCTCCCGGCGGGGTCGGCGGACGCGGAGCCACCGTTCGGATCGCGGTATTCAAGCAGAAAGGTGCGGCGCCGTTCGACGAGCTCGCGGAGCGTGGCGGAACGATCCGCCTCCGGTGGCACCGGGCCGGGCGCCGTGACCGCGAGAAACGCCTCCGTCGATGACAGCTTGCGCGTGTCGGCACGGACCGCATCTTCGATCAGCGCCCGCCAGCGTGCCACGAGCGGGCCGACGACCTCCCAGTCGAGTCGGTCACGGGCGATCGTCCGGACGTGGTCGAGATAGCGCTCCCGGAGCGTCGGGATCCCGAGCAACCCGGCGCGGAGCGGCTTTCCCGGGTCGTCGATCGCCACGAGCGGATCGAGCGCGACGCCGCCATCCCCGGGCCCGCGCGGGCCGCCGGGTCCTCCCGCAAAGCCCCCCGGCGGTCCCCCCATCCGCGCCAGGCCGAACGCCTCGTTCATGTCGTGCGGCACGAGGTGAAACACCCCTGCGGCGTCCTCGAACAGCGTGTAATCGCTCGCCCGGGTCCAGTAGCCGTCGCTGTTGAGCAGCGCCGTGTCGAGGGCGAGGAACCAGAGCACGCCGTCGATGTCGAGCCGCGGCCGGAGGGCTTCCTCGAGGCGCTGCAGCGGCGTGTCGTGGATGATCCTGCAGAGGTCGATCAGGTCGCGCCACGCGGCGTCCGTGTCTTTTGACTTGATCTCGAACACCCGTCGGTAGGCCTTGGGATCGTCGCCGAAATACTCGAGGCCGCCGCGCCCGCCGGGGCTCCCACGGACCTTCCAACGGTGCCCCTTGGAGCTGCCGAAGCGCTCGCGGAAGAAGGTCTTGTCGGCCTGCTGGACGTTGACGTACACGCCCCAGCATTCGCCGTTGATCACGAAGCGGACGAAGTTGGCCCGCGGCGTGGGGAGATACTCGCCGGCGATGTGCGAGTAGAGCACCGTGCTCATCAGGCTCGGGTCACTGTTGGCATTGAGTAGGTTGAGGGTCCGGTAGCCGAGCAGATCGGCCTCGGGATCGGTGTGGTCGATCGACACGTTCAGCGAGCGTTTCCAACCCGCGGGGACCGAGAAGTAGGACGAGGCACCCCGGAAATGGACGCCGACCCCCTCGATCACTCGCCCATCGACGGACAGCCGCGCCGGCACGTCGACGTCGGTCCCGTAGAAATCGGCCAGCTCCTCTTCCCAGTCGTCGGTCGCGAAGTCGAGGAACAGCGTGCGGAGGACGCCGGTGTCGTAGAGGTCGGCATCGCCTCCTCCGGCGACGTCGGCCGGCGCGACACGGGGTCCCGGCTGCGGAGTGCCGCGGGGGCCGCCGAACCCGCGGGGCCCGCCACCGCCCCGGCGCCGCGCGCGGGCCGCTTCGCGCGCCGCCGTGCGTTCCTCTCCGTCGAGCCGGCCGTTGCCGTCGGCATCGAGCTCGTCCACCAGCGCGATGTCGCCGCCCCCCGGCCCCCCGAAGCCGCCGAAACCACCGCCAGGCCCGCCGAAACCAGGTCCGAAGCTCCCTCCGGGCCCGGAGGAGGGCACGAGCCCGTCGCGACCGCTCGGTGGTTGGCCGGGAGTCATTCGCACAAGCGCCAGCGCGACGACCAGTGCCGCTGCCACCCGCGCGGGGATGAGTCGACGGGAAGACATCGAAAACGCTCCGAACGTGTAGTCTGGTCGATCGGGCCGAGCCGAACGTCCCGCAGCCGCGGTGGCCTCCGCCGCATTGAACGGCCATCCCGCCGCTCGGGTTGCCAAGCTGTCCGCCGGGAGTGTGCCATGCTTCGCCCCTCTCCGTCTCTCGCCCGCTGGTGGGGCGCGGTCGCGATCGGCTTTGCCGGGATCGCCGTCGCCCAGCCCCCCGCTCCCGAGGAGACGCTCGAGGCGATCATGGCGTTCGACGCCGACGGCGACGGCCGCCTGACCGCACTCGAGCTGCCGGCGCGGTTCCAGCGGATCCGCAACCGGGCCGACCCCGACCGGCGCGGCTTCGCCACGCGCGACGGGCTGCTCGCGGCCCTCCGCGCGCGGGACGAGGAAGGCCGTAGCCGGGACGGGGGCGGCGGGTTCCGCGGTCCCGATCCGGGGATGCTCGTCGAGATGCTCCTGCGCTTCGACGCCGACGGCGACGGCCGGCTGTCGCGCGACGAACTGGCGGCGGCAGCCGCGGTTCTCGTCGGGCCCGGCGGACCTCCGTCTGCGGCCCCTGTCGCTCCGCCCCCCGGAGAACGTCGTGCGCCGCAGTGAACGGCGGGCGCGGCACCGCGGGGACGCCGCGGCTCCGGTGCGCCCGTCGCCGTCGCTACGATCGTCACGAGCCTCGTGGACGATCCCGATTCCGTGGCCGGCACGGTCTTCGCAACCGCGCGCGGCCCCGGCCGCCGGCTACCCTTCAGGGGGTGGCGGGCGCCATCCCAGGAGGCGTTTCATGCTCCGCCGTTTGGGCATCTTCCCGAGGGAGCCGCGGCCCGGCGCGCGCAGGAGCGCTGGATCGCGTCCAACCCCCTGCCCACGGCCCGCCAGGATCTCGTCGAGCATCCCGACGACGATTCCGCCTACGCCGCCGCGCACGCCCGGTTCCACCCCGCGTTCGCGCGGGCCGTCCGGATCTTCCGCTTCGAAGACATCATGCTCATCGATGCCGAGACACTCGACATCGTCTACAGCTACCAGAAGACGCCCGAGTTCGGGACCAATCTCGAGACCGGCCCCTCCGCCGGCACCCTCCTCGCCGCGAAGGTCCGGAGCCTGCGCGGCGACCGCGACCGCGACGATTTCCGGATCGTCGACTTCGAGCGCTACCGTCCCCGCCTCGGGAAGGCGATGGGGTTCGCCATCAGCCCGATCTTCGACAACGCGCAGATGATCGGGATCCTCGCGATCCAGTTTCCGATCGACTCGATCAACAAGGTCCTGACCAACAACTTCGACTGGCAATCGCAGGGCCTGGGGGCCAGCGGCGAATGCTATCTGGTCGGTCCCGACCACACGCTCCGCAGCCGGTCGCGCTTCATGCACGAGGACCCGGAGGGGTTCGTGGCCGAGGCCGACGCCCCGATCCGCCGCTTCGGCCGGACCGTGGTCGGCGTCGCCAGCGGGCTGGCGCTCGGCTCGACGCTGCTGGCGCTGCTCTTCTCCCACCTCCTCACCCGGCCGCTGGTGCGCCTCGCCGACGCGGCCCGTCGGCTCGGCGCCGGGCAGACCGACGTCGCCGTGCCGGTCGCGACCGACGACGAATTCGGCCAGCTCGGCCGCGTGTTCAACGACATGGCGATCGACATCCGTCGGCGCAAGGAGCAGCTCGAGCAGCAGGTGATCCGGAACGAGGAATTGCTCCTCTCGATCCTCCCCGCCTCGGCCGTCGAGCAGCGGCGCGACGGCGACGAGCGGGCGAGCCGCGAGTTCGCCGACGTCACGGTGCTCTGTGCCGACCTCGCCGGGGTCGACGCCCTGGCCGCCCGCGACGGCGACGCCCGGGCGCTGGCGGCCGTCGGCGACCTGGTGGCGGCGATCGACGAGGCGGCCGAGGCGGCCGGCGTCGAGAAGGTCCGCGCCATCGGCGGCTCGTACCTCGCCGTCTGCGGGCTGTCGGTGGCCCGGCCCGACCACACCCGGCGGATGATCGATTTCGGCCGCTCGATCGAGCGCCTCGTCGCCGCGTTCCAACGCGAGCATCGCGTCGACGTCCGGGCCGCGATCGGCATCAACTGCGGCCCGGTCGTCGGCGGGGTCGTCGGCCGGCGGAAGTTCCTCTACGACCTGTGGGGCGACACCGTCGCCGTCGCGCGCCGGCTCGCCGCCGACGGCACCGCGATCCGGGTGACCGGCCGCGTCCGTGAGCGGACCGGCGACCTGTTCACGTTCCACGGTCCCGAGTCGGTCACGCTCGAAGGACGGGCGCCGATCGAGACCTGGAGCCTCGACCGAGCGGAGGGGCGATGAACTGGCTGTCCGAACCCGAGATCGCCCGCCAGGTGCCCGGCTTCTGGCCGGCGATCGGGCTGGCGATCGGGTTTCCCCTGGTGATGGTCGTGCTCGGCGAGGCGATCGCGGCCTGCGAGCGCCGCGGCATCGCGTTGGCCCGGTCGCTGCGCACCGTGCGCTCGCTGCTGGTCCCGGCGGCGGCGCTGCTGGCGTTCGTGGCGGTGGTCCTCGGGCTTCCCGCCGACGGGCTCGTCGTCCGCCTCGCCGAGACCTGGTTCTGGATCGCCGCGCTGTTCACGCTCACGAGGCTCCTCAACGACCTGTTCTTCGGCCGCGCCACGGTGGGTTCGTGGCAGGAGCGCGTACCGACGCTGTTCCGTGACCTCGTCCGCTTCGGCCTCGTCGCCATCGGCGGCCTGGTGATCTACTCCAAGGTCTGGGGCCAGGACGTCGGGGGCGCGCTGACGGCCCTCGGCGTCGGCTCGGTTGTCATCGGCCTGGCCCTCCAGGAACCGCTCGGGAACCTCGTCTCGGGGTTGATGCTCCTCTTCGAGCGCCCGCTCGCCGTCGGCGACTGGGTCACGGCCGGCGGCGTCACCGGGAAGGTGATCGGGATCAACTGGCGCAGCATCCACATCGAGACGCCGACGCGCGAGCTGCACGTCGTCCCCAACGTCTCCCTCTACAAGAGCGAGTTCAGCAACCTTTCGCGTCCGACCCCGGTGCGCACCGAGGTGGTGGAGCTCGGGCTCAGCTACGACGATCCCCCCGACCGCGTCAAGCGGATCGTCCTCGACATGCTCGCCGACACGCCGGGGGTGCTCGCCGACCCCCCGCCGTTGGTGCGGACGGTCAACTACGCCGACTTCTCGGTGATCTACCGGGTGATCTTCTCGGTCGCCGCCCAGGACGACGTCCCTGCGATCCGCGACCTGGTGATGACGCGGATCTGGTACACCGTCCGCCGCACCGGTCTCACGATCCCGTTCCCGATCCAGATGGAGTACGCGCCGGGCGAGAGCCCGGGCAAGCCGGCGCCGAACGCCGCCGACCTCGTCGCCGAGCAGCCCCGCTACCGCGCCGCGGTCGCCACGGCGGCATCGCGCCCGGCGGAGGTGCTCGAGTACGCCGCCGGCGAGACGGTCCATTCGTCGCGGCGCCGGTTCAGCGGATTCGGTCTGGTGGTCGGCGGCCACGCGGATCTGTGGACGCGCGACGCGTCCGGGCAGCGGGTGCGGATCGGGGCCCTCGGCCCGGGTGACTGCCTCGGCGACCAGCTCGCGGTCGGCTCGGCCCGCGACGACATCGAAGTCGTCGCCGACGCGGAGCTGCGCGTCGTGTCGCTCGATCCGGCCGCCGTCGGCGACCTCCTCGACCGTTCGCCCGCCCTGGCAGCCGAGATCGGCGACGCCCTCGAGACGCGGCGCCAGGCGGCGCGGACGGCGCGGACCGCCCGCGCCCAGCCCACGCCGGCTTCCTGAGCGCTCGTCGCCGGCTCAGGCCTCCGTCGCGAGGGGTGTCGTCGGCACGTCGCCCCAGGCCCCCTTCTCGCGCCGGTCGGCACGGATCGACAGCCCGATCCCGCCGGCGATGATCCCCGCCACGACGGCGAGGAGGCCGAGGTTGAAGTGATCGCCGAGCAGGTGGCGGAGCTGCTCGGCGGCGAGCATCTTCGTGCCGACCACGACGAGCACCAGCGCCAACGCCGGCTTGAGGTAGCGAAACGAGCGGACGATCCCCGCCAACGCGAAGAACAACGACCGCAGGCCGAGCATCGCGAACACGTTGCTGGTGAACACCAGGAACGGGTCGGCGGTGATCGCGAAGATCGCCGGGATCGAGTCGACGGCGAACACGAGATCCGCCCCCTCGACGAGGAGCAGCGCCAGTGCCAGCGGGGTCAGCGCCCAGCCGCCGACCCCCGCGGCGGACGAGCGCCGCACGAGGAATCGGTCGCTCCCGGCATCGTCGGCGACGGGGAACAGCCGGCGGAGGAGGTGGAGGAGCAGCCCCGGCGCCGGGGATTCGTCGGCGTGCCGGGCGACGAGCATCCGCAGGCCGGTGACGATGAGGATCGCGGCGAACACCCAGAAGATCCAGTGGAACCGGGCGATCAACGCGGCGCTGACGACGATCATCCCCCCGCGCGTCACCAGCGCTCCGAGCACGCCCCAGAACAGCACCCGGTGCTGGTGGACCGCGTCAATCGCCAGCGACGAGAAGATCATCGCGATCACGAAGATGTTGTCGATGCTCAGCGACTTCTCGACGACGTACCCGGTGAGGTACTTCTCCACCGCGGTGATCCCGGTGTTGACCGTCCCGTCGACGGCGTCGACCGCGGTCCCGAGGCCGGCCCAGTGCCGTTCGTAGGCGACGTACACCACGCCGGAAAACGCCAGACCGAGGGCGATCCACACCGCCGACCAGCCCAGCGCCTCCCGGACGGAGACGACGTGCGGCCGGCGGTGGAAGACGCCGAGGTCGAGGGCGAGGAGCACGACGAAAAGGGCGACGAACGCCAACCAGGCGGTGATCACGGGACGGGGTCTCCGGAAGGGTGAGGGGACGACGACCGTCAGGCTGGCAACTGCGTGTCGGCCGCGCGCCGCCGACCGCTGCGCCGGCGGCTTGTGACGATCGATCGACCGCGCCACCGCGTGGCCGATCGTGGTCGTGGCCCTGTCGACGGCGACTCCCCAGTCGGAATCGACCGCACCGCCCGCGGTGATCCCGCATCCCCGGACCCGGACGATGATCCGGCATGCCTTGTCGACCGGTCGCGGGCGGGCGATTCACTTCGTCGTCATTCGTAGCCCGCCGGCATTCATCGTCAAAACAGAAAAGTTTCGTTCATTCCATAGGTTTTTTCGATTCCTTGTTCGGCTCCCGAAAAGCGTGTTCCGTCCGCGCGGCGCCGGCACCCTGACGCGAGTCGACTTGGATCCGCGCGGAGCGCCTGAGTACCGTTCCGACGCCGGCAGCGCCCGCTGCGATCCCCGCCCCCCGCAAGGACATCGTCGGCGACGGCTGACGCGCTGCCGCAAGCCGTTCGGCGCGGGCTGACATCCTCGGCCGATCGGCCGATTTCCCCCGGCCCTCGGGAGCGATGCGATGCCGCTCGGCAGGTTCCTCGCCGCCGCCCTCCGCCATCCCGCCATCGTCGGCGCCATCGCCCCGTCGTCGTGCTCCCTCGCCGCGGAGCTCGTCCGCCGTGCCGACGCGCGCCCCGGTCAGCTCGTCGTCGAGGTCGGCAGCGGCACCGGACCGATGACGCGTGCCCTGGCCGCCGCCGATCCGGCCTTTCCCCGGTTCGCCGTCGAGGCGCTGCCGGAGATGGCGGCGGCGACGCGCCGCGCGGTACCCGGTGTCGAGGTGGTCGAGGGGAGCGCCTCCGACCTGCCGCGGTTCCTCGCCGAGCGCGGCCTCGGACCGATCGATCGGATCGTCAGCGGCCTGCCGTTCGCCGCCTGGCCCGACGGCCTGCAGCGCGAAGTGCTCGACGGGATCCTCGCGGCACTCGGGCCGGAGGGGAGGATGGTGACGTTTACCTACGCCGCGAGCCCTCTGCTCCCGGCCGGCCGCCGGTTCCGCCGGCTCCTCGAGCGCTCGTTCACCCGAGTGACCAGGGGGGGGACCGTGTGGGCCAACCTGCCCCCGGCCTTCGTCTACGTCTGCGACGGCCCGCAGCGGGGTCAGTAGCCGGCCGCAGCGGCCGGGGCGTCGGCAAGCACGACGGGGGGCCGCCCGAGACGGAGATTGAGCTCGTCGAGGATCTCGCGCGACCGGCTCGTGCCGATCCGCGTGCAGCCGAGGTCGCGCATCCGCAGCAGGCCGTCGAGGTCCCGGACGCCCCCGGCGGCCTTCACCTGGACCTGCTCCGCTGCATGCTTCCGCATCAACGCGACGTCCTCGGGCGTCGCGCCGCCGGTGCCGAAACCGGTCGACGTCTTCACCCAGTCGCACCCCAGCTCACTGCAGATCCCGCACAGCCGGATCTTGGCCGCGTCGTCGAGCCAGCAGTTCTCGAAGATCACCTTGACCTTCCGCCCGGCGGCGTGGACGGCCTCGGTGACGGCGCGGATGTCGGCGCGGACGTATTCCCAGTGGCCGCTGCGGACCCGCGAGACGTTGACCACCATGTCGAGCTCCGCGCCGCCGTCGGCGAGCGCCTGGAGCGTCTCGGCGACCTTCGCGCCGGTCGAGTGGCCGCCGTGCGGGAACCCGATCGCCGTGCTCGGGGCGACCGACGAGCCGGCCAGCAGCTCGGCACAGCGCGCCAGGGCATGGGGCATGATGCAGACGCTCGCCACGTCGTACGCCACGGCGAGGCGGCACCCCGCCTCGAGCTCGTCCCACGTGAGCGAGGGGACGAGCAGCGCGTGGTCGATCAGCTTCGCCGTCGCGGTGTAGCCTGCGGTCACGGAAAAGGCTCCTGGGGAACGCCGGCCGGCCTCAGCCGAACAGCGCCGTCACCGCGCGGCCGGGACGGACGAACTGCGGGCGGCCGGCGAGATCGGGGAGGACCTGCCCCTCGGGCACGCCGAGGGCATGGTACAGCGTGGCCACCAGATCGCGGGGCACGACCGGGTCGGCTGCCGGGAAGGCGGCATGGCGGTCGCTGGCACCGTGGACGTGGCCCCGCCGGAAAGGCCCGCCGGCGAGCACGGTCGTGAAGCAGCCCGGCCAGTGGTCGCGTCCATCGGCCCCGGCGCCGGCGTCGCTGTTGACCTGGCCGACGCGCGGCGTGCGGCCGAACTCGCCCGTCCAGACGACGACCGTGTCGTCGAGCATGCCGCGTTCCTCGAGGTCGTCGAGGAGGGCGGAAAACGCCATGTCGGCCGGCGGCATGAGGCGCTCGCGGTGGTCGATGAAGTTTCGCGCGTGGGTGTCCCAGTAGACGCTCACGTTCTTGATGCCGTCGTTGGGCCAGAACACGGTCACCAGCGGCACGCCCCGCTCCGCCAGCCGCCGCGCCAGCAGCACCGACTGGCCGTGGGGGTTGCGCCCGTAGCGCTCGCGGACCGCGGCCGGCTCGCGCTCGAGATCGAACGCCCCGCGCCCGGCGGCGCTGCCGGCGAGCATCTCGAAGGCCCGGCGGCGGAAGTCGTCCTGCAGCGCCAGCGCGTCACCCTTGGCGGCGATCTGCCGGTCGAGCCGGGCGAGGAGTCCCATCCGGTCGTCGAGCCGGTCGATCGACAGCTCCGGCGACAGCTCCATGTCGGGGACGCGGAACCCGGGCAGGGACGGATCGTCGTCGATCGTGAGGGGATCGTGGGCGCCCCCCAGCCAGCCGGCGAACTGCCCCTGGCTCTCCTCGACGAAGCGCGGCACGTCCCCCGGCAGCTCGGGGCGCATCTGGACCACCGGCGGCAGTTCCCCGCGACCGCGGCCGAGGGCGGCCAGGGCCGAGCCGATGTTCGGCCACTGGGCGCGGCGGTCGCCGCTGGCCACTGGCGGCTCACCGGTGAGGAGGAAGCTCGTCGCCCGGGTGTGGTCGGCGTTGTCGTGGGTCATCGAGCGCACGATGCACAGCCGGTCGGTGCGCCGCGCCAGCCGCGGAAAGTGCTCGCTGACGTGGATCCCGGGCACGGCGCTGGAGATCGGCCGGAACTCACCGCGGACCTCGCGCGGGGCGTCGGGCTTGAGGTCCCAGGTTTCGAGCTGCGACGGCCCGCCCCACATGAACAGGAAGATGCAGCGTTTCGCGCGCCCGAACGTGCTCCCGGACGCTCCGCCGGCAGCGGGCTCGGCGGCACGGGCGGCGAGCAGGTCCGGCAGCGTGACCCCGAGCATGCCGAGGCCGCCGAGGCGCAACAGCTCACGGCGGCCACGGGCCGCACGACGGAATTGGCGACAGGCCGAATCTCGCATGCGGTCGCTCCGACGGGTCCATCGCCCCGCCCCGAGTGTAGGTCCCACCGGGAGCCACGGAAACGTCGCGGTCCTCACCCGCCCCGACCGGCGTCACGCAGATGGCGCAGGCAGCCGGCGACGATGAGGAACTGGCCGAGGCAATAGGTCGACATCACCGCGACGCGGGCCGCCGGCAGCGGGGCGACGAACCGGTTCGCGGCGAGCAGGGCGTCGGAGACGATGAACAGCTCGGCGCCGAGGAACACCGTCGCGAAGCTCGCCGCCGACGTGCCGCGCAGCCGCAACGCTGCCGCCACCCCCATCGCAGAAATCGCCGTGGCATACAGGGCGACCGGCACGGTCAGCGATGGCGGCGTGCGGGAGACGACGGTCGTCCCGACCAACCCCCCACACGCGATCACCCCCGCCGCGAGCGTCCAGGCTGTCAGCGGCTGTCGCGTGGGCCCACCGCGGACGTGCGTGAGGAACGCCGCCGCGTAGGCCACGTGGGCAACCAGAAAACCGGCCAGACCGATCGCGAAGGCGCCGTCACCATCACCGAGCAGAGCCACGTCGCCGAGCCACGAGAACGCCAACGCGGCCGAAACGAGTACGGCAAACCTGCCCGCTCCGGCCCCGGAACCGAGCCGGAACGAGGCCAGCAGCAACGGCATCAGGAGGCACTTGCACGCGGAGCGGATCGGCGCCGGGCCGACGAGCGTGCCGGCCGTGGCGGCGGCGTAGAGAAGCGCGAAGAACGGCGGGGGAAGCATGCGGTACCGGCTCACCCACGAGGCACGGTCACCGGTCCGGGGCCGTGGCCTCCGCGGGCTCCCCGAGGCGCAGCCCCTCCTCGGCCATCAGCGGCAGGAGGCGTGTGCGCAGCGGCTCGAGCTCGCGCGACAAGAACCCGCGGACGTCCCCACGGCGCCGGACGGCGTACTGCTCGGCGACGACCTGGCCATCGGGCATCCGCCAGTATTTGAAGATGTTGAACTCCGCTAGCGAACCGTCCGCCGGGATGATCACGAAATCGACGATCACCGCGCCCGCCTCGGCATTCTCCACCAGCGCGCAGGGCGCCTGCGGGAAGGCTTTCTTGACCTGCTTCACCAAGCCCCCGGCGAGCGCCTTGGGGTCGAACGACTTGTCGTAGACGCGGACCGATGCCAGACGCGACCAGGTCTCGAGCGTCTCACCGGCGGGGATGAACTCCATCACCTGCTCGCCGGCATTCTCTCCGCGGGCGGCGAGCACCAGCGTCTGGCCGTCGAACGAGACGACGTCGTCCGGGGCGGCAGCGGGGGGAGCCGCTCGGACGACCATGGGGAGCAGCGACACCACCAGTGCGAACGTGACGGCGGCGACCTTCATGACTGGCCTCGCGGCGGAGGAATGGCTCGTCGGAGCGCGGAGCCTAGTCCGCCCGGCCGCGCCGGCACAAGGCCGCGGCGCCCCTGGGCAGGCCCGCGTCCGAAGGCAGCGGGCGGACGGGCGGGTCATCGGCGCGTCGCGGATCCGAAGATGCCGTGACATCGACCGATGACCCGCCGCGCGGAAAACCCGACGTTGGCCGGCTGGCGTACCTGCTCACAGCCGCCGACCGACCATCCGGGGCTTCGTCACGGCGGCCGCGCGGGACGCCGAACACCCGACACCGGACCGTCTCATTTTCCCGACCGGGACGTCTCCACGTCCCGACCCCCTTCGCGCCGGACGCCCGCGGTGCGAGCCGTGGATCCTTCTGACCGTCCCGAAAACCGCGGGAGGGTTCGCCGGCGGAGAACGAAATACCCTCGCGACGGGAGGGAGTCCATCGCCGGGTCCGCAAAAGACGCCAGTGGCAGCGGGGACGGCCCGGTCAGGCTGCCAGAAACACCAGCGCCGCCGCGGCGACCATCGCCAACAGCGCGACGACCAGCCCCTGCCGCCAGTCGGCGGGGGCGATCGACAGGCCCCCACCCGTGGGCCGAATCCTCATGACCTGCTGCATCGAGCGATCCTCCGTGCCTTCCATGGCATCCTCCCGCCGTCGGCCCGGGTTCCGAATCACCGCGGCGCCTCGACCGCCCCCCGTGGACAACGGTGCGGCAACGGGTACGCACCCGGCGGGCGATTGTTCGCCCGCCGCTCCTGCGACGAGGCCAGCGGTGGCTGTGCCCGGGGCAAATCATGCCGTGGCGGAACTGCCACGATTGGCCGGACGCGGACGCCCCGGCCGTGGGAGTCTGCTGCTACACTGCCGCGCCGAACGGTCCGTGGACGAAGCCATCCATGGCCTTCGTCCACGGAAGCGACCACGGCCCGTCCAGGCCCGAACGGCCTGCGGCACCGCCGCCATCGCGTTGGAGCGTGGGACATGCCCGCCGGGACCACCGACCCGCGTCCGCTCCGCCGCCAAGCGGTCCGGCAGGTGATCGAGGTGGTGGCGATCGCCGGCCTGGCGCTCGTGCTCCATTCGATCCGCGGTTCCGGCGCCGTCTCCGCCGAGGCCGCCTGCTGGGCCGTCACCGTCTTCGCCGCGGTGAAGACCGGCTACTTTCTCCTGGAGAACCTCCAGCACATCCTCCTCGCCACGGCCCACGAGATCGCCTACCACCGTTTCCTGGCGCTGATGGGGGTCAACATGGCGCAGATCACGCTGTCGTTCGCCCTCGACTTCTGGCTGCTGGAGTCGGCCGTGCCGCGGAGCTTCTCCGGGTTCGACCCAACGACGATGACGGCCGCCGGGACGTTCTTCGACTGCTGCTTCTACAGCGTCCTCAACTTCTCCTTCTTCGGATTCGGCGAGATCCTCCCGCAGACGGTGCCCGCGAAGCTGGTCACGCTGCTGGAGGTGATCCTCGCCTTCTTCACGGTGATCTTCCTGCTCTCCGATTTCATCAGCCTGAAGGATTCACTCCGCGGCGGCAGGCCGCGGTGAGCAGCGCCGCCCGCTGCCGGCCGGCGGCGCGTCGGCGCCGACCACCCCGGGAAACCCCGGGCGTTTCCCGGGACGCTTGCCGGCGACGCGGCCGGCGGGCACGTTGGGGCCACCGCGGCTTTGCCGTCCTCCTCTGGTTCCTCCCCGGCGCGTGAACATCGGCCACCTCACCGCCGCCGCGGCCTTCCTCATGTGGGGCCTGCTGCCGATCTACTGGAAGCAGCTCGAGACGGTGCCGAGCCTGCAACTGGTCGCACACCGCGTCGTCTGGTCGGGGCTGACGCTGCTGCCGGTGGTCTGGTTGTCCGGAGCGTGGAGCAGTATCCGGGTCCACGCCGCGCAGCCCGCGATCCTCCTCCGGCAGACGGCCGCCGCGGTGCTCGTCGCCGCCAACTGGCTGGGATTCGTCTGGGCGGTGACCCATGGGCGGATGATCGAAAGCAGCCTCGGGTATTTCCTCACGCCCTTGGCGACCGTCCTCCTCGGCGTGCTCCTCCTCGGTGAGCGGCTCCGCCCCGTGCAGTGGGTCGCCGTCACGCTGGCGGCGGTCGGCGTCGCCTGGATCGCCGCGGGCTACCAGCACTTCCCCTGGATCGCGCTGTTCCTCGCCGGTTCGTTCAGCTCGTACTCGCTGGTCAAGAAGACCACGCCCCTGGGCGCGGTGCCGTCGCTGGCGCTGGAGACGCTCCTCCTCCTCGCCCCGGCGATCGGCTACCTGGCGGTCGAGCACGCCGCGGGGCGCGGTCGATTCGGCACGCTCGGCCCGCGTGCCGACCTGCTGATGGCGGCCTCGGGACTGGCCACGGCGGCGCCGCTGCTGTGCTTCGCGACCGCGGCCCGGCGGATCCCGTTGTCGACGCTCGGGCTGCTGCAATACCTCGGGCCGACGATCCAATTCCTGCTCGGCTCCTGGATTTACCACGAGCCGTTCGACCGGACGCGGCTCGTCGGCTTCGTGATCGTGTGGTGTGCGCTGGCGTTGTTCGTCGCCGACAGCCTGCGGCGCCGGTTCGCGTCTTCCGCCGCCAGCCAGCCCCCCGGCCCCGACGGCGGCTGACGTCCACGGCCGCGGACGCCATGCTGTCGAGGGTGACACGACGAGCGGGAGATCAGGCGCTGCGCCGCCCCATCGGGCTCGCCGCGTTTCCCGCCGACGGGGCGGAGGTGCGCGGTGTGCTCCACGGCACGCTCCACTGACTATCCATGGACAAAGCCATCCATGGCCTTTGTCCACTCCGGCGACCGCGAGAAACGCCGAGGGTTTCCCGGGTCGCCCTCGGCCGCATCCCGCGGCCGATCACTTTTTCCACGGTCTGCTGACGGCGCCGACGCGCTCAGCGGGGGGCGGCACGGAACCGGACCGGCTCCCCCGCGCCGTCGGCGGGCGCCAGCGTGATCGAGCCGTCGAGCGCCCCGACGGCGATCGTCCGGCCGTCGGGCGACACCGCCAGCGCCGTCACCGGACTGCCCCCGGTGCCGACCGTGGCCCGCGCCTTGCCGTCGGTGAGGCCGTGGATCCGCACCGTGCCGGAGCGGTCGCCGGCGGCGATCCGGTCGGGGCCGACCGCCGCCAGCGCCTCGACCGCGGTGTCGAATCCGCCGATCCGGCGCGTCTCCTTCCCACTGTCGGCCTCCCAGATACGGACCGCACCGTCGGCACCGGCGGTGGCCACGAGCGCTCCCCCCGGCAGCCAGCAGACGGCCCGCACGGGCTGCTGATGGCCGGCGAACGTCGTCAGCAGCCGCCCGGCGAGCGGGTCGATGACCTTCGCGGTCTTGTCGCGGCTGACGCTCGCGAGGCGCCGGCCGTCGGGTGAAAACGCGAGCCCCGTCACCCAGTCGGAGTGGTCGGCATGCTCCCCGATGGCCCGCAGCGGATCGGTGGCGAACAGGCGCACCGCCGGATCGGCACCGGCGACGGCCAGCCGCATCCCGTCGGCCGTGAACGCCACCGCGGCGAACGCCTCGTCGGCGGCGCCGAGATCGGCGACGGCAACACCGCTGTCGGCATCGAACAGCCGGGCGTCGCCGAGGATCCCGGGCGTCCCGGCGGCGACCGCCAGCCGCCGGCCGTCGGGATGGAACGCCAGCCCGCCGACACGTTCGGCGACGTCGCCGATCCGGCGCAGCAGCTCGCTGCCGGGCACGCTCCAGATGAGCACCTCGTGGTATCCGGAACTGGCCAGCCGCGTGCCGTCGGGATGGAAGGCCAGCGCCGACACCGCCAGCGCCGCGCCGTAGGCGGCGGGGGCGTCGGGGTGACGCCGGCGCGGCATGATCCGGACCAGCGCCGCCGACGGCGCGATCCCCGCGTCGAGCCGGGCCCCGAGCCCCACCCAGCGGCGGAGGAGGTCGATCTCGGCGGCCGACAGCGGCGTGCCGTCTTTGGGCATCGAGCCGTCGGCGACGGCGCGGACCAGCGGTGAATCGACGTCGCCGGGCACGACCGCGGCCCCGCCCCCCGCGTCGGCCAGGAGCGCCGCATGCGAGGTCATGACGTGGCCGCCGCCCGGCTCGCGGGCCGTGTGGCAGGCGACGCAGCGCGACCGCAGCAGCGGGGCCACGTCGGCCGCGAACGACACCCACAACCCTCCCGCGCGGAGGACGTGCTCGATCTCGGCGCCGCGCTCCGCCGCCCGCGCGCGGAGGGCATCGACCGCTGCCTGGGCCTCGCGCTCGCGCTCGGCGAGCGCCGCCCCCTCGGCCGCCAACTCGCGCAGCATCTCCTGCCGCCGGCTCTCGAGGGCGCTGGCCTCGCGGCGCACCGCGGCGACGCCCGTCTCGGCCTCCGCGGCCTCGCGCTCGAGGCTGCCGCGCTCGCCGTCGAGCCGGCCGACCGTCGGCGGCAGCGGCTCGGCGGCCCGCGCCGTCCCGGTGCCGAGGATCAGCGCGGCGACCAGGCCGATCGTGCAGGACCGTCGTCCGCAGCCGGTCACGCGATCACCTCGGTCACCGGCCGGCCGGCGATCGCCAGCGGCCGTCCGGCGAGATCGTGGACCTCGGCCCCGGGATCGATGCCCATCAGCATGTAGAGCGTGGCCGCGAGGTCCTCGGGACGCACCGGATGGCGGGCCGGATACATGCCGTGCGCGTCGCTCGCACCGTGCACGTAGCCGCGCTTCACGCCGCCGCCGGCGAGCAGCGCGGTGTAGCACTGCGGCCAGTGGTCGCGGCTCGCCTGGTCGTTGATCTTCGGCGTCCGCCCGAACTCCCCCATCCACAGCACGAGCGTGTCGTCGAGCATGCCGCGCCCCTCGAGGTCGTCGAGGAGCGCCGACAGCGTGCGGTCGGTGATCGGATGCTGGTACTTGTCGACGATCTTGTACATCCGCGAGTCGTTGAAGCCGTGGGTGTCCCACCCGCCGTCGTCGACGCGCTTCCCGCCGATGCTCTTGGCGAACGTCACCGTGACGAACGTCACCCCGGCCTCGACGAGGCGCCGGGCCAGCAGGCAGCCCTGTCCGTAGGTCGTGCGCCCGTAGCGGTCGCGCAGCTCCGCCGGCTCGCTCTCGAGGTCGAAGGCGGCGCGGACGCGCGGGCTGGTGAGCATCGTGATCGCCTTGTCGTACGCGGCGTCGAATCCCGCCGCCGTCGCCGAGCGCTCGAGTAATCCCGCCTCGCGGTCGATGATCCGCTGCAGCTCCCGGCGCCGTTCCATCCGCCCGACCGCCAGCCCCGCGGGCAGCGACAGCTGCGGCAGGCGGAAGCCCTCGGCAGCCGGGTCGTCGGCGAAGAAGAACGGATCGTGGCGCTTGCCGAGGAAGCTGCCGTGCTGCCCCGGGGTGACCGAGCCGTCGGCGAGGACGTGGGGATAGGAGACGAACGTGGGCATCTCGTCGCGGCGCGGGAGGAGGGCGTCGACGACCGAGCCGTAGGCGGGCCAGAGGTCGAGGGAGTCGCGGAGGCGCTGGTCGTCGCTCGGCGGGGCGTGGCCGGTGAGGGCATAGTAGCCGGCCGAATTGTGGTTCTTCATCGTGTGGGTCATGCTGCGGACGAGCGTGACCCGGTCCATCCGCTTGGCCATCTCGGGAAAGTGCTCGCACACCGGCAGCCCGGGGACGACGCTCGAAATCGGCTCGAGCGGCCCGCGGATCTCGCGCGGTGCGTCGGGCTTCATGTCGAAGGTGTCGAGATGGCTCGGCCCGCCCCACTGGAAGAGGAAGATCACGCGCTTCGCCCGGACCGGGAGCGTGGGCGCGGCGCCGAGGATGCCGGGGAGCGTCACGCCGAGGAGGCCCGCGCCGCCCGCCGTGAGCAACTGCCGACGTCCGATGGCGGCACGGCGGAGCGGCGGAGCGGCGAAACGTCGAGGGGCGGGGTGCATGACGGGCTTTCCGGCGCGGCGGTCAGTTGCGGAACAGCAATTCCTTGGCGTTGAGCAGCGCCCAGGCGAGATCCTCGGCGGCGCTCCTGGCGTCGGCGGTGGCGAACGTCGCGACCGCGGCCTCCCGTTCCGCGGCCGACGGCGGCCGTGACAGTGCCGTCCAGAACAGCTCGTCGACGATCTCCCCCGGTGCGCGGTCGGCGGCGACGAGACGGGCGATCCGGTTGTCGCCATCGGCGAGGCGGCCGTGGAGCCCGCCGCCGCCGACGAGGTCGAGGGCCTGGGCGAGCGTCGGCTCGTTGCTCCGCTCGCAGTCGCAGGCGAGGAGCCGCTCGGGGCGGCCAAAGAGCCGCAGGAACCGGTCGCCGTCGGCCAATTGCCGGCGCACGCGCTCCACGCCGGCCACGGCGCCGGCCCGGGTTCCCGCCGGATAGCCCTCGAACGCCGCCGCCGCGCCGAGGACCTGCGCCTGCGCGTCGAGGATCCGTTCCGCCCAGCGGCGGCGGACGATCGCCGCGGCGAACAGCGCCTCGTCGGCGGCGAGGCCGTCGGCCGCGGCGCCCGGCGCCGCCAGACCGTAGACGCGCGACGTGCACAGCAGCCGCACCAGGGCGCGGACGTCGTGGCCGGAGGCGATGAACGTGTCGGTGAGCCGCTCGAGCAGCGCGGGATGGCTGGCGGGATTGGTGTCGCGGAGATCGTCGACCGGTTCGACGAGCCCGCGCCCCATGACGTGGAACCAAATCCGGTTGACCTGGGCACGGGCAAACCGGCGCCGGCCCGGATCGGTGAGCCAGCGCGCCAGCGACTCGAGCCGGTCGCCATCGACGGAGGGCGTCTCGCCGAGCCAGCGCGGCACCGCCGCGGCGCCGGTGCGGGGGTTCTTCACCTCCTCCGGATCCTTGACGAGCACCTTTTGCTCGCCGATGAACTCGTGCGAATCGAGCTTGTCCGGCCGGTCGTTGGCCACCACCTCGTAGTCGATCCCGGTCAGCGCCGCCGACCAGTCATGGTATTCGTCCTGGAGCCAGCGGTCGAACGGATGGTTGTGGCACTTGGCACACTGGAGGCGGACGCCGAGGAACACCTGCGCCACGGTCTCGCCGCGGAGCTGCGCGTCGCGGTGGGCGCGCCAGAAATTGGCCGGTGGCACGTCGTAGGTGCTCCCCCGCGCCGCGACGATCTCGCGGACGAAGCGGTCGAGGGGGACGTTGTCGGCGAACGCGCGGCGGATCCAGCCGTGAAACGCCTCGACCCCGCGCGGATCGAGTGTCTTCTCCTCGACGCGGAGCAGGTCGGCCCAAATGCCCGCCTGGACGTCGGCCCACTCGGGGCGCGCCAGGAGCGCGTCGACGAGGCGCGCCCGTTTGTCGGGCCCCGGGTCGGCGGCGAATTCCCGGGCCTCGTCGGGCGTGGGAAGGACGCCGAGCAGGTCGAGGAAGATCCGCCGCACGAAGACGAGATCGTCGGCCGCCGGCGCCGGGCCGACGCCGAGCTGGCGGAGGCGCGCGAAGATCTCCTCGTCGACGAGGTTCGCCGGCTCGGGCCCGGTCCACCGGGCCGCGTCGCGCGGCGGCACGAGGGCCACCCGCGCCACGGTCTGCGCCGCGAGGTAGCGCACCGCGACGGTGACGACACCGTGGCGTGGCAGCGTCACGATCCCGTCGGCCGAGGCCGTCACCAGCGGATCGGACGGCTCGTAGACCGCCATCCGGCTGACGTCGGCCGTGCGGCCATCGGCGAACCGCGCGACCACCTGCAGCGGCACGCTCCCCTGCTCCCCTTCGACGACGGCGTCGGCCGGTGAGACCACGAGGCCGGTGACCGCCGCACTGCCGGGATCGGCCGCCGCCCCCTGGGCGATCCACGCGTCGAGGGCCGCATACTCCGGATCGTCGGCGCCGAACCGTCGGCCGCCTCCATGGGGCACCGCCGCGGTCGCCTTGAGGAGCAGCAGGCTCCGCCGCGGCTCGAGCCGGTTGATGCGCCGCCCGGCACCATCCTCGACCAGCGCCCGCCAATCGGCCGCCGCGTCCTGACCGCGGAGCGAGAGGAACAGCCCCCCTTTGCCGTTGAGGTTGCCGTGGCAGGTGCCGGCGTTGCAGCCCCCCTTGGCGAGGACCGCCATCACGTCGGTGCCGAACGCCACCGGCGGCGCGGCCGGGTCGGCGCAGGCGACCGCGGCCGGCGCGGCGAGGCCGACGAGGGCGACGAGAACGGACGCTGCGCGGCTTGTCCCCACTCCCACCTCCTCCGAACTGATCGACCAGTCTACCGATCGTCCTCCACAGCGGCGGCGCCAGCACCGGCAGGACACCACCCGGCCGGGGCACAAGGCTCGTCGCCCCACGGCAGGCCGACCGACCTGGTGACCGTCCGCCGGCGTTGGCCACCTCGTCCCCCGCTATGCTCTCGCTCCCCGGGGATCGGCGAGTCCCCCGGGCGAGCGCCGTGGTGCCCGCCGGGCGTGCCATGAAACCGACGATCCTCCGCGACACCGTACGGGCACCCGATGGCACCGTGCTCACGCTCCATGAGCATGACGGGGAGTTCCTCATCCGGGCCGGCGGCGTCGAGCTGATGTCGACGCGGCAGCACCACTCCGAGGAGCGGCTGGCGGCGCTGGCCTGCGCGCCACTGGCCCTCGCCCGGCAGCCGCGCGTCGTCATCGGCGGGCTCGGCTTCGGGTTCACCCTGCGGGCGGCGCTCGAGATCCTCCCCGACGCCGCCCGGGTGATCGTCGCCGAGCTCGTGCCGGCCGTGGTCGCCTGGAACCGTGACCCGGCCTACGGCCTCGCCGGTGGCCTCCTCGACGATCCCCGGGTCGTCGTCACGATCGCCGACGTCGCCGACGTCATCGCCCGCCGCACGGCGCCATTCGACGCGATCCTCCTCGACGTCGACAACGGCGCCGCCGCGCTGGCCAACGCGTCCAACGCCCGGCTCTACACCGACGCCGGGCTGGCCCGCGCACGGGACGCCCTCGTGCCCGGCGGGTGCCTCGCCGTCTGGTCGGCCGTCGACGATCCCGACTTCGTCGCCCGGATGCGGCGCTGCGGGTTGGCCGTCGCGACCGAACGGGCGCGCGTCCACGCCACGGGGGGCGCCTGGAACCACCTGTTCATCGGGCGCAGGCCCCGGTGAACGGCGTCAGCGGGCCGCACCACCTTCGGCCGCGCCCGTGTCGACGACGTCGACGCGCCCGTCGGCGTGGGCGGTGACGGTGAGCAGCCGATCGTGGAAGCGGATCCCGGAGACCGTCAGCTCCGGCCAGTCGCGCGGGAGGCGCGGGTGGATCTCGTAGCCGGTCGCGGTGGCGCGGAACCCGAGGAACCCCTGGAGCATCACCTGCGGTACGAGCACGCTCTCGAGGAACTCCTCGTCGAGGCCGAGACCGCCGGCGGTCCCACCCCCCTGCAGCGTGCCGCGCCCCGGCGTGGCGTAGTACGTGCGGTAGCCCCCTTCCCCCTGCACCTCGCGGAACCACGCTGCGCTTCGTCGTCGACCGCGGTCCGAAGCGCCAGTGGTAGATGTCGGCGCGGCGCGACGTGTCGCCTGCCACGTCGCGCCGCCCGTCGATCCAATCGAGGATCGCCGCCGCCTGGTCGGGCCGCGCCATCCCCGCCCGCGCTCCGGCACCGAGCCCGCGGCCGCCCCACTCGACGCGCGCGAACGGCGCCACGATCGTCCCGCAGCGGAACGGCGGCGCGACGATCGTGACGTGATCGCCGGTGGCGCGGAGGCGGAGGCCGACGGCCGGATCGATGCCGAGCACCTCGGCGCCGTCGATCTCCCACCCGTCGGTGTTCGCCAGGGGCGCGAGGCCGAACATCTGCACCGCCCACGGGTCGCCGGCGACGGCGAAGTGGAATCCCGCGCCAGCGCTCTGCTGCCAGGCCGGAAACGGCCAGCCCGCCGAGTGGGCCATGCCGCGGTGCTGCTGCATCGAGACGTAACCCCCGTCGTCGATCCGTTTGGCGAGCAGCGCCGCCCGGTACTGCGCGCGCTTCTCCGCCGACGCCCACAGCGTGGCCTGCGGCAGCCAGCCGTCCCAGAGCGTGCAGGCGGAGAAGGCGCCGTCGTGGTGGAGGGCGTGCAGGCGGTGGAGCGTCTCCATCTCCGCCTCGCAGCCGGGCACGTGGAACCGCGGCAGGTCGGCCGCCGCGGCCACCACCCCCCACGCCGACAGCACGAAGCCGACGGCGTCGTCGAGACTCTCGACCATCGCGGCGTACGTCGGGCTCCGTTGCGGCTGCCGTGGATCGCCGCGGGCGCGGTGTTTGGCGACGAGCTCCGCCTTGGCGTCGAACGGGGCGTGGACGCTGAACGCCCAGTAGTTGAGGAACAGCGGCCGGTGGCGGTGCCGCTCCAGCCAGGCGACCGCCTCGCGCGCCATCCGGTCCTCGACGTGCTCCCCAGGCACCGTGGGAGTGAAGCCGGGAAAGCGCCAGGGGGCGACGTAGCTTCCCGCCGGCCCGGGGCCGGGCCAGTGGGGCACGTCGGTGTCGAAGCCCTGCTCGAGGGCGGAGAACGGTTCACGGCCGAGGTGCCACTTGCCGAAGTCGAGGACGAGAGCCGCGGCTGCGATGCCCTCGCCACCGGGGAAAGTACTGCTGCCCGGAGGCCACCGGCAATCCGCAGCGCCTGCCCGAGGGGACGGGCCGTGCCGCGGCCGGTCCGACCGTCACTCGCTGATCGGGGCCACACGCCGAAGGGTCATCTCGCTGCGGTTTTCGGTAATCAGCAGCGTGTCGTCAGGCTTGAGTTGCCCCTGCAGCACCGAGCGTGTCGCCGCCGAGTGGCCGAACTCGAGCGTGATCCGGTCGGCGGACGCGAGTTTCCAGGTGAACAGCCGATCGCCGGCGGGGGTCTGCATCTGCCGCGAGCCGAAGCCGCGCGGCTTGATCGTGATCCGCTCGCGGTCATTGGCCCAGACACCGACGAAGGCGTTTTTCGGCCGGGAGTCGCACCCGACGAGAACGGCCAGGCCGAGGGCGAGTGGCAGGAAACGACGAACATCCATCCGGGTCCACCGACGTTGTTCGGCATGCCAGCCATTGATCATGGAGCAAGTATTGCCGGGACGGGACGTATCCACCACCCCCGGGGGTTTGATCACGGGGAAACGTGGGCGGACGCACGTCCGGACCGGTGACTGAATGGACATCGACGCCTCCGGGATCGAACGATGGCGTCGCTGCCGCCGCTACGATACGGCGATCCTCCCCCGCCGGCCAGAGCCGCCGCATCGACGGAGCGACTGGATGGCGATGGCCGCGATCCACTCGACGGCCGAGGGCGTCGGGCATCGGGTGCGGCACCACGAGCGGCCTGGACACCACGGTATTCCCGCCGTCGTCCACCGCCGATCGCCGGGACGAGGTGCCGCGGGGCGGGGGTGGCGGGCTGACCGTCTCGGTGGCGTCGACGTGGAGGCAAAGGGGTGCGGCGGCCGCGGCGGCACGGGGGGTGTGGCAGGCTGCCGTGGCCTGGGGTAAGGAGTGGCGCACCCGCACCACGGTGGCGGACGACCGGGTATCCTCCGCCCGACGGGGTGCCGGCCGGCTCGGCACCGCCCCTGCACCACCCGCCGAGGAGCGTGCATGCCCCGCCCGCTGGTCGTCGTCACCGACTTCATCCGCCCGCCGCTCGACCACGAGGAGCGGATCCTCGGCGACCGCGCCGACGTCATCGCCCTCGAGGCCTTCTCCGAGGACCAGCTCGTCGGCCGGATCGAGCACGCCGACGCGATCATGATGTACCACTTCCTTTCGATCTCGCGGCGCACGATCGAGCGCCTCGGGCGCTGCCGGATCATCGTCCGCTGCGGTGTCGGCTTCGACAACGTCGACCGCGCCGCTGCCCGGGAGCGCGGGATCGCCGTCGCCAACGTCCCCGATTACGGCACCGAGGAGGTCGCCGACTCGGCGCTGGCGATGATCCTGACGATGACCCGCGGCGTGGCGTTCATGAACACGCGCCTCCAGCTCCGCCAGGGACCGTGGATCTACGAGCAGGTGCGGCCGCTCGAGCGCCTCCGCGGGATCGGGCTGGGGATCGTCGGCCTCGGCCGGATCGGCACGGCGCTGGCGCTCCGCGCGAAGGCGGTGGGCATGGCGGTGTCGTTTTACGACCCCTACGCCGTCGACGGCCTCGACAAGGCGCTCGGCGTGACGCGCTGCGACTCGCTCGAGGAATTGCTCCCGCGCGTCCGGGTGCTCTCGCTCCACTGCCCGCGCTCCGCCGAGACGCAGCACCTCGTCAACGCCCGCACGCTGGCGCTGTTGCCGCGCGGCGCTTTCCTCGTCAACACCGCCCGCGGCGGCTGCGTCGACGCCGCGGCGGTGCTGGCGGCGATCGACTCCGGGCAGCTCCGCGGCGCCGCCCTCGACGTCCTCGAGGAGGAGCCCCCTCCCGACGACGACCCGCTGATCGCCGCCTGGCGGACCCCCGGCACGGCCGCCCACGATCGGGTGATCGTCAATCCCCACGCGGCCTTCTATTCGGAGCAGGGCCTGGCCGATATGCGGATCAAGGGGAGCACGAACATCCGCCGCGTGCTCGACGGCCAGCCGCCGCGCAACGTCGTCAATTGACTCGGGAACCCACCGGCACGAACGCGGCGACGAGCAGGAGGGAGAGCGACGAGGCTGTCGGCGAACCAGCCGCTGGATTCGCGATCCACCGGCTCGGTCACCGCCGTTGCCGTGGGGCCTGCGACCGCGCCCGTGATCGGGTTCAATGGGGGTGAGCGTTCCCCGGGGTGACGAGCAGCCGATGGCCGACGACTGGTTCTACACGCAGGCCGAGGAACGGCACGGGCCGGTGACGTGGGACCGGCTGCGGAAACTCGCCCGCGACGGCTGGCTCCAGCCGACCGCCACGGTCTGGCAGCCGGGCTCCCCGCCACGCCCCGCCGCGGCGATCGACGGGCTGTTTCCCCTCTCGGTCGGCTCGATGCTGCAGCAGGCGATCGGTCAGTTGGTGCCGCCGCCTGCCGCCTCGCTCGCGCCCCCACCACCGCTTCCACCCGATCCAGCGTCCCGGTCGGGGCGCCGCCGACGGCGGCGGCGACGACGCCACGAGCGCGTCGAGGAGACGTTGCCGTTCGGATGGCAGCCGCGCCACGTCGTCGTGGCAGCCGGGAGCTTGCTCGCGGCGCTGGGGATCGCGTTTTTGTTCATCGATCCCACACCGCTGGCGCTGGTGTTCCTGCTCGGTGGCCTCGTGCTCATGGCCGGTGGACTGGTGGTCGAATTGCGCCGGGTGCTGTGCGGCGGCAAACGGCTCCGCACCGGGCCGCCTCCGGGCGACCGCGGCGCCCGGCCCGGTGGCCGGCGGCCGCATGGCCGGTGACCGGCGGTCCCGGGTAGACTCGTGCCGAGGGGAGGACCAGGCGATGCTCACGATCGGTGCCACGCCCTCCGGCGGCCGCCGCATCGGCCGCCGTGCCCTGCTCCGCGTCGGCGGCGCCGGACTGACGGGCGTCTCCGCGGGCGTGGCCGACGTCGCCGCCCTTCTCGGCTCGCCCGGCCGCACCGCGATCGCCGCCGAATCCCCCGCCGTCCCGCGCGGGCTCCTCCGCGACCGGTCGGTGATCTTCCTGTTCATGCACGGGGGGCCGTCGCAGCTGGAGTCGTTCGACCCCAAGGCCGACGGGCCGGCGAACGTCCGCTGCCAGACGGGCCTGGTGTCGACGGCGATTCCCGGGGTGGCGTTCGGTGCCACGTTCGAGCGGCTCGCCGCCCGGGCCCACCTCCTCCGCGTCGTCCGCTCGTTCACCACCGGCGACGGCAACCACGACATCAAGCCGGTCGTCGGGGCGGCGACGAGGCGCGCCAATCTCGGCGCCCTCTACGCGCGCGTCGCCGGCGCGACGCGCGCCCACAGCGCGATGCCGACCAATCTCGCCCTCTTCCCCCACGCCGTCTGTGCCGATGCCGGCCCGCCGATCACGCAGTTCGGCGACTTCGCCGCCAGCGGCGACCTCGGCCCGGCCTGCGCGCCGGTGGTCCCGGGCGCCGGTGGCGGCTTCCAGGACGACATGACGCTCCACGTCGATCCGGCGCGGCTCGGCGACCGCCGGGCGCTGGTCGCGGCGCTCGACCGCGGCCGCGCGTGGCGCGACGCCGCGGCCGTCCGCGGGGCGACGGCGATCCACGACTCCGCCTACGACGCCCTCCTCCGCGGCGTCTCCGACGCCTTCGACCTGTCGCGCGAGGATCCCGGCACCGTCGCCGCCTACGACACCGCGGCGCTGGTGGCCCCGGCAGCGATCGACCGGAAGTGGAACAACCACAAGCACTACGCCGACCACGGCCAATCGATCGGGAAGCTGCTGCTCCTCGCCCGGCGTCTCTGCGAGCGCGGCGCGGGATTCGTGACCGTGACGACGAGTTTCGTCTGGGACATGCATGCCGACGTCAACAACGCCCCCGTCGCCGAGGGGATGGGCTACGTCGGCGCGCCGTTCGACCACGCGGTCGCGGCGTTCATCGACGACTGCGAGGCGCGCGGCCTCGCTGACCGGATCCTGCTCGTGTGCTGCGGCGAGATGGGACGGACCCCCGCGCTCAACGCCGCCGGAGGCCGCGACCACTGGGGCGGCCTGGCCCCGCTGCTCCTCTACGGCGGCGGCATCGGCCGGGGAGTGGTCCACGGGCGTTCGACGCGCGATGGCGGCCAGCCGGCCGGTGACGCGGTCACGATCCCCGACCTCGTCGCGACGGTGCTCGACGCCCTCGTCGACCGCTCCCAGGCGCGGCTCGTCGACGGGTTGCCCGCATCGCTGCTGGCGGCGCTCGGGGAGGGGCGCTCGCTGCTCGGCGACACCTGACCGGCCGTGGAGATCGGCCTCCCCGGCCGTGCCTCACCGCGGCATCGGACCGCCGCCGCCGTTGGCTTCGGCATGGCTGAGGAACAGCAGCCGGTCGAGTGCGAACCTGGCGTCCCGGCCGTGGTCGCCGGCATCGCGCACGACACAGAGGATCTCGTCGTCCTCCAGATCGAGCGCCGCCTCCGTGCGGATCGTCCGGACGAGCACCGCGTCGCTTCCGTCGCCGCTCTCGCTGTCCATCAAGCGGATGATCGCCCGGATCACTTCGTCCGATCGACCGACACCGGCGTCATCGTCGGTTCCCGTGCGCATGGTTCATCCCCCGGTTGGTCGTGCGAATCCCGGTCCCCGTCCCCCGAACGGCTGTCACTGTACGCCGCCGGGTGGTCCGCGGGAAAGCACGCGAGCGCCGTCACGCCACCCCGGGCATGCCGCGCGCGAAGCCGCGCAAGCGGGGAAAAGCAGGCAAGCCGACTGCCGGTGCGACGGGGGCAGTGTCGTCGAAGCGCCGGCGTCCCGTCGTCGTAGGCCACGTCGCGGATCAAACCCACCCAAGCCGGGCGGTGGCGGCGTCAGCGCCGCCACGACAGTTGCACCGACAGCCCCGGTCCCGGGGCGAGGGGAACGACGTCGGTGCGTCCGGAGAGGAAACTGGTGCCCTGGAACAGCAGCCGGTCGAAGAGATAGTCGGCGGTCATCTCCAGGGCGAACCCGCGCGCCATGGCGCGCTCGAGCCCCACCGCGACGCGCTGGTTGAAGACGTAGAAGCGCTCGGCAGCGGCGGCGCGTTCGGCGAGGAAGTAGATCTCGGTGTCGGTCCGGTACAGCGCGACCGCGGAGAAGCCGGCGCCGAGACGGCGGCGGAGGATCGCCTGGGCGTTGACCAGCGGTGTGTATCCCAGCGACAGGCTCCAGTCGTCGTCGGGAGTCCACTCGAGGCCGAACGGCAGTCCCAGCTTCGCCTCGACGGTCGCGTTCGGCCGCCACACGTAGGCCAATCCCGGCAACGGGTAGGGAAGCTGCGACGTCGGGGAATAGAACAGGCTGACGTTCCATTCGTCGCTCTCGGCGGCCGCCGGCAGCGTGGCAAACAGGACCGCCAGCGCCGTCATGTCGCGCAGGGCCGCGAACGGCCGGTCGCTCGCCGACCCGACCAGGACCGTACCTCCCACGGTCGCACCGCTGGCCAGCGGGCGGATGTGGGTGACGCCGGTCTCGACGAGCCACAGTTGATCGGGCAGCGGCGTTCCCGAATCGGGGAGCACCAGGTCGCCTGCCAATTCCAACCGGCCGAACTTGCCGATCGCCAGCCACAGCGGCTCCCCCTCGACGGGTCGCACCAGCGGCACGCCGACGCGCGCGAACTGGGCGTTGAGGGCGACGCCCCCCGGCTGGCCCGAGGCTGCGGCCGCCGGTGCCCAGAACGCCCCCAGGCTCACCGGCGCGGGGCGCGCCGGCTTTCCGCTGGTGCGGCTCCGCGGCGGAGGAAGGCCGTCGTTGCCCTCGGTGCCGCCGGGGTCGAGCGCGTCGAGCGGTTCGATCACCGACGCCGGGAGGAACGAGTCGTCGACCGGCGGGAGCGGCAGCGGATGAGCCGGCGCGACCGCTGCCGGAGCGAGCGGCATCGGGGCCGGTTCCGAGGCCACCTCACCGCGCGCCGCCAGCCCGACAGTGGCCAGGACCAGGCTGACCCCGAGGAGTCGGACCGCGGCAGGCGGGGATCCGCGGTGTCGGTGAGGAACCATGAGGCTTCCCGGATGCGGCGCGGCCGCGCCGCACGCGGCGCCGTGGCAGCGCTGCGGCCCGGGATCGTAGCGACCATCGCCCTCCGGGACAGGAGCAAGTGAACCGACGGGTGGCGCAGTGGACTCCGGCAGGCGCCCGGATTGCCAGGTTGCCGCAGGCTGCCCCGCCGGGAGACCGAGTCGACCGACCCCGGCGCGAGGCGGCGCTGCCTCACGCGCTGCGTGAGCGGTCGCCGGGGGCGAGGGCCAGCGCGAGCGGGCAGTCGGTCGCCGGCGTCTCGCCCCGCCGGTAACGCCCGAGCAGTTCCCGCGAACGCTCGGCGAGGACGCGGCGGACCTCACGGCGCTTGCCACGGACGCGCGGGATCGCCAGCGAGTCGTAGGCGGTCGTCCGGTGCCGCATCCAGGCGATCACGGCCGCCTCCGCCCGGCGTTCGATCGGGATCCGCTCGGTCCGCGCGACGGTGCCGGGGTCTACACGCTCGCGGGGCTCCGCGCCCTGGCTTCTCCCACGATCGGGCCTGGAGAGTACACAATCCGTCTGCCGTTCGTCCTCTCCGCCGCCACTCCGAGCTGCCACGATGACGCCACTCCCTTCGCTCTTCGCCGCGCTGGTCGGCGCCATCGTCGGCGCGGTGATCGTCGCCGCCCGGCCGTCGTGGGCGGAAGCGGTGGGCCGCGCGCTCCTCAGCCTCCGCGGCGTCGTGGCGCTCGTCGCCATGGTCGCCGGAGCAGTGGCCCTCCTCCCCCGCCCGTTCGCGTCCGAGGCGATCGTCTGCGCCATCGGCCTCGGCACGCTCGCGGCGACGCTCGTCGTCGGCCTGTTGCTCTTCCCCGCCGAGACGCGCGGCGGCGGCGCGATCACGCCGGTGAAGCCACCCGCCGCACAGGCCGGGCTCGTCGAGCGCCGGCGACAGCCGTGGAGCAGCCTGGATCCGCACACGCTCCCCGCTGCCGCCGACCTGGTGCGCTGTGCGGAACTGGTCTACGAGCCGCCCGTGGAGTGGGAAGAGAGCGCCGGCCGGCTCGGGTTTTCCAAGTCCGTCGCCATGGTGGAGGGGTCGGCGAAGGGCGTCGTGCTGATCGCCGGCGACGAGGCCGTGATCGCCTTCCAGGGGACCGACGGCGCCGACGACGTCGGCGACTGGTTCACGAACCTCGACGCGGTGGTCGCGGACGCTCCCGCCGATCCCGTCCATCGCGGGTTTTTCCGGGCCTACCGGTCGCTCGCACCCCAACTGCAGACGATCCTCTCCCGGTACGGGATCCGCCACGTGTGGGTCACGGGTCACAGCCTCGGCGGCGCGATGGCGGTCCTCGGCGCGCTCGATCTGGTCCGCCTCGGCAAGGTCGAGGTCCGCGGCGTGATGACGTTCGGCCAGCCGCTGCTCCTCGCCCCGGGGTTCGCCGCCGAGGCCAACCGCCTCCTCTCCGGTCGCCACCTCCGGTTCGTCAACGAAGACGACATCGTGCCGCGGGTCGTGCCCGGCCTGCGCGGCGGCGGGAGCACGGTCTGGTTCCGCGACGGCACGCCGACGTTCACGCCGCCGCGGATGCGCGCGAGTGCCACCACCGCTGCCGCCGAGGCGCTGAGCGACGATGGCCCGGCACCGCTGTCGGACGAGGAATTCGCCGCCGCCAAGGCGCGCGTCGGCGGCCGCGACAAGCCCCCAGCCGGCGCGGAGGCGACGACCATGCGCGCCCTGCCCAACGCGACTGATCACGCCATGCAGCGCTACGTGGCCGCCGTCTGCCGGCACTTCGCACCGAGCCATTCCGCCCCGGCGCCGCAGTGACACTTCGTGGACATGGCCATCCCCATGGCTCATCGCCGGCGTCAGCGGAAGCCCCCGAGAGGTGCCCGCGGAGGCTCCCTTGCGGAAAAACCGCTTACCCATTTTTCCAAGGGGACCTTCCATCCCCCGACGGCTACACTCGGGGCTTCCGGCAAGGTGCTCGACCGGGCTTTGCCGGACGTCGTCATGAGCATCGTCGTCCGAGCGTGAGTGGCTCCCGGCGATGCCGCCCCCGGCACCCGGCTCCACCCGCCGCCCGGGTTGGCCGCTGCGAGCGGCGGGGCTCTTCCCCACGGCAGCCACGGATGGCCCGTCAGCGGCGGGCAGCGACCACGCCATGCCCCGATCCCGCACCACGACCGGCCCAACGACGCGCCCGCGATCGCGGCCAAAGCGGCGCGCCACCGTCCCTGCCTCCGGACGCCCCGGCGCGACGGGCAACGCCGGCGACGATCTCGTGGCAGCGCTGGCGGCCGGCGTGCGGATCGAGCCACGCGACTACCAGGCGCGGGTCGTCACCCGGGTCGTGGAGATGTTGTCGGGGCCGCACGTCGACCGCGGCGTCACGCTCCCCGAGGCCCGTTCGGTGATCGTCGAGAGCCCGACGGGCAGCGGCAAGACGGTGATCGGGCTGCTCGTCGCCAAGTGGGCCCAGGACCACCTCGGGATGCGCGTCGCCTGGACGGCGATGCGCCGCAATTTGCTCGCCCAGGTGCAGCGCGAGAACGACCAGCGCGGCTTCGGGATCGACCTCCTCGCGGTGTCGATGTTCGACCGCTCACCGCCGCGCGCCGACCTGCTGATCGTCGACGAGGCCCAGCACGACGCCACGGCGAGCATGGCCTCGCTCCACGCCGCCGTCGGCGCCCGCAAGGTGCTCGGCCTGTCGGCCACCCCCTACCGCGCCGACCGCCACGGGCTGTGCTTCGAGCGTTCGGTCCGCGATGCGGGAATCCGCCAGCTCGTCCTCGACGGCTACCTCTCCCCGTTCGCCCACTACACGATCGCCGGCTATTCGCCCGAATCGGTCGCCGCGACCTATCTCCGCGAGCCGGGGTTGTGGGGCCGGTCGCTGGTGTTCTTCCGGACGATCGCCGAATGCCGGAAATGTGCCGCGCGATTGGCCGCCGGCGGCGTCGCCTGTGAGGTGGTCACCGGCGACAGCGACCGGGAAGCGCAGATCGAGCGCTTCGAACACGGCGCGGCAACCGTGGTCCTGTCAGTCGCCGTGCTCGCCGAGGGGTTCGACTGCCCGGGCCTGGAGACGGTGTTTTGCCGCCCGTCGGGCAAGGGGCCGGCGGTGCAGATGGCCGGCCGCGTGCTGCGCCGGGCCGCCGACGTACCGCTCAAGCGGATCGTCCAGTGCCGCGCCACGAAGCATCCGTTCACCGCCAGCGCCCTGCCCGCCGCACAGTACGTCGAAGCCGACGACGGCTGGCTTTCGATCGGGCTCAACGGCCGTGTCGAGGCGGTCACGAAGCGGATGCTCGAGCTGCTCGTTCGCCTCTCGAAGGCCGACGAGACTCGTGCGGGGGGCCGCCGCGGCCGTCGCGGTGCGGTCCCCGCCCGTGGCCTCCGGCCGATCCGGCGCTGGAACTACCGCCTCGAGGAGGCGCGCGACCGGTTCGAGCGGCCGCCGCGCGACCCCCAGGCTTCATGGATCGACGACGGCACGTGGTGACGGAGACGGACAACGCACCGGCAACCAGGGAGGAGAGGATCATGGTCGACGTGGCACACGGCAGCGGGGAGACGGGCGGCGGACGGGTGCGCGTGGAGCCGCGCGTGACCACGCTGGGGTCGCTGCGGATCACCGCGGCCGCACCCGAGACGGCGAAGCGCCAACGCGAGACGCTGCTCCCGGAGAAGGCACTGCTCGATGTCGACGGCCAGAAGTGTGTCGTCACCCCGCGGTTCTGGAAGTCGGTGTTCGCCCGCTACCGGTTCGGCGCGAGCACGTTCCGCTACTTCCGCCCGGAGGAGGTGTTCGGGCGGATCTGCGAAGTCTCGCGTGACGACCGGCTGCGCGTGATGGTCGAGCTGCCGCCGAGCGGGCCGCCTCAGGCCCTCGCCGTCTCCGATCCCCGCCAGCCGCTGGTCACGATCGACGACATGCGCGACCTCGTCCGCAGCCACGGGGCCGAGCGGCCGTTCTACCGCGACGGCGTCATCGGCTGCACGTTCATGCCGAAGAGCGGCGAGAGGGGCCTGGCGATCGGTGCCGACGAGTTCGCCAACCGGTTCACGCTCGACGTGCCGATCGACGGCTTCGGCAGCCCGCGGATCCACGTCGCTCTCCTGCGGCTGATCTGCACCAACGGCCTCGTCGGCCATCACCGCGCCTTCGCCAGCGACGTGCCGGCCAGCCGCAATCCGCTCCACACGTTGAAGCGCGCCATCGAGTGCTTCGACCACGCCGACGGCTACGCCGCGATCCGTGAGCGCTTCCTGGCGGCGCAGACGTCGTGGGCGTCGGTCCGCGAGGCCCATGCCCTCCACCGCCAGATCGTCAAGGCGAAGCTCATCGATCCCGCCGGCAAGGGGCGCGTGATCGAGAGCTTCGACCGGCTCACCGGCCGGATCCAGGAGTTCTACGGCGTCACCAACGTCGATACGCTGCCGCCGCGGCGCCAGCGGCTGCTGCCCGTGAAGTGCCGCGTCTACGATCTGCTCAATCTCGCCAGCGAAGTCGCGACCCACTCGGCCGCACCGCGCGAGGCGGTCGCGATCCAGCACTGGATCGGGTCGACGCTCGCCGACGAGTTCGACCTCGAGGGCACTGCCGAGATCGCCACCGAGTTCGCCGACCTCCTCGTCGACGGTCGGGCCGACCCGACCGGGGCGGGCCGGGACACGCCATGACGCACGTCGATCTCGATCTCATCCAGACGCTCGCGCTCGGCGGGGCGACGCTGTTTCTCGGGTTCGCGGTCGTCGCGGCCGTGCCGCCGCTGCGCCGGTTCAACGTGCCGGCGGCAGTCGTCGGCGGCCTGCTCGTCGCCGTCGCGGTGTCGGTCGCGCGGGCGACGGGCGTCGCCACGGTCGGGTTCGACACCACCCTGCAGACACCGCTGATGACGGCCTTTTTCACGTCGATCGGGCTCAGTGCCAGCCTGTCGCTGCTGCGCGTCGGGAGCGGGCAGGCGCTGTTGTTCTTGGCGTTGGCCAGCGCCCTCGCGATGATCCAAAACCTGATCGGCATCGGCGTGGCGCTCGCGTTCGGCGAGCCGCCGCTGCTCGGCGTGCTGATGAGTTCGACGGCGCTGGCCGGGGGCCCGGCGACGGCATTGGCGTTCGCACCGCAGTTCGAGGCGGCGGGCGTGCCGGCCGCGGCCACGCTGGCGGTCGCCGCGGCGATGGGGGGGATCGTCCTCGGCGGCCTGCTCGGCGGCCCGATCGCCACCCACCTCCTCGAGCGCGATCGACGGCTCGTCGCCGGCCATCGGGACCCTCCGTTCACGGCGCCGGCGACCGCCGGCGACTACCCCGGCCGCGCCGCCTACGAGCCCGACGCGACCGCCCCGGCCGACGACGAGGAGGGCAGCATCCGCGATGCGCTCCGCGCCCTGACGGTGCTCCTGGTCGCGATGGCCGTCGGCGGCATCGTGAGCGCGGGGTTGAAGCGTGCCGGCCTCACGCTCCCGGGCTATGTCGGGGCGATGCTCGCCGGCGCCGCGATCCGTAACCTCGACGACACGACCGGCGCGATCCGGATCCCCCACGACCTGGCCGCGAAGATCGGCGCGGTGTGCCTGACGCTGTTTCTCACGATCGCGCTGGTCAACCTCAAGCTCTGGGAGTTGGCGTCGCTGGCGCTGCCGCTGGCGGTCAATCTCGGCCTCCAGGCGGCCGCGGTCGCGGCGTTCTGCGCGTGGCTGGTCTATCCGCTGATGGGGCGCGATTACGACGCGGCGGTGATGACCGGCGGGTTCACCGGGTTCATGCTCGGCACGACGGCCAATGCGATGGCGGTAATGAACACGCTCGTCGAGCGCTTCGGCCCGGCCCCCCGCGCTTTCGTGGTCGCCCCGATCGTGGGCGCGTTCTTCATCGATTTCACCAACGCGATCGTGATCACCACGTTCCTCGACCTGCTGTCGTGAACCGGCCGGTCAGCGAACGGACCTCGACGGAAGCGCCGAGCGACTGCTACCGGCCACGGTATGATAAGGGCCATGCCGTCCCGTCCCCTCTACATCCCGCGGTACACGGTCGACGACTACCGTCGTTGGAGCGGCGACTGGCAGCTCATCGACGGAGTGGCGATCGCCATGACGCCCAGCCCGTTCGGCCCGCACGAGCGGGTCGTCTCGCGGCTGTCCCGGACGGTCGGCAATCAGATCGAGGCCGGGGGCTGCCCGTGCGAGGTCTACACGAATCTCGACTGGATCATCGACCTCCACACCGTCGTTCGGCCTGACATCATGGTCGTCTGTGGCGAGCAACCCCAACGGCATCTCGAGCGACCTCCCGCGATCGTCGTCGAGGTCGTGTCGGAGGCGACGCGAGCGCAGGATCTCGTGCTCAAGCGGGCGCTGTACCGTGAGCACGAGGTCCGGCACTACCTCGTGATCGATCCCGCTGCCCGATCAGTCGAGCACGTGACCGCCGAGGGCTCCAGCCTCTCCGGTCCGTCCGACCGAGTCGAGCTCTTGCTCGGGGGCCCCGGCGACTGCCGACTCGTGGTCGACTGCAGCCGGCTGTTCGACTGACAAAGGCCATGGATGGCTTTGTCCACGGACAGCCGGCGCCTGCCTGCCGTGGCTGAGGGCATGACGCCACCCCGTGTCCGTCCATCATCGGTTCCCTTCCGGCTGCCTGAGGGCCTGGAGATGCTCGCGGAGCAACTCGCCTCGCGCGCCGCGGGCCGACTCACGGCCGAGGACCGTGGCCCCGGCGTCGACGTGCGCCGCCAGCTCGTAGACGCCGTCGCCCTGCACGCCAATCTCCTCGAGCGTGAACGTCACGACGATCCCGCGCCGCCAACCCCCCGAGCGCTCGACGGCGGCGCGGCGCACGACGAGCGACTCCCGCTCGATCTCGATTTCGACGCGCCCATACGCCGTGGCGACGCCGGCCCGCGGAGTCGCCCGGATGAGGTCGTGGCCGTCGCCGCCGTCGAACCGCTGCAGGTCGAACTCGGCCAGCAGCGTCTCGAGGAGCGTCGCCAGGTCGAGCGATCGCAGATCGCAGACCTCCGCCAGCGCCTCCGGGACCTCCGTGGCGTCAAACAGCGCCGCCGTGTCCCGCGACGGCGCGAACCACACCGCTCCCGTCGCGTCGCGCCCCCATGCCACCGGCCGCCCCGCGACGAGGGCGATCTGGACGAACCGGGAGCCACGGACCCACAACGTCGACGCCGGCACGGCACTGCGTTGCGCGGCGGCAAACCGCCACTGCCGCGCAGGGCCGACGGAGACCGAATAGCGGCGATCCTCCGCGGGGCGACTGGCCGCCAGGGCACGCTGCACCGCATCGACGGCGCCGGCGTCGGCCGACGGCGGCAGCATCAGCCATAGCCCCGCCCCGCCGGCGATCAGCGCCGCACCACCCCACGCCAGCTTCCGGCCGAACGCGCGCCGCGGCACGACGGGAGCCTGTCGTGGTTCATGCCAGCCGCCGGCGTCGCGGAGGAGCGCGTGGAGTCGTGCCCGGTCGGCGAGCAGGCCGACGGCGGCAGGATCCGCGGCGAGCGCGCGGCCGAGCGTCTGCTCGTCGTCGGCCGACGGGTCGCCGTCGACCCAGGCATCGATCGCGCGCTTCACGTCGTCGTCGATCATTCACCCGCTCCCGCAGCGAGCCGCCGGCCGATGCAGTCGGCGAGGGCCTCCCGGATCCGAAACAACGCCACGCGGACCGATCCCGGTGTCGATCGCACGCCGTGGGCGATGGCGGTGATCGCCAGGCCGTCGTGGTACCGCATCCGCACCAGCGCCCGGGATCGCTCGGTGAGCGTTGCCAGGCATTCCTCGAGCGCCTCGCGGCGCGGCGACACGTCGTCGTGGGTCGCGGCCAGCGACTCCGCGAGCCGATCGAGCACGTCGGGGCCGAGCACGAGGCGCTGCCGCTGCGAGCTGCGGTAATGGTCGACGATCCGCGACTTCGCGAGCCACAGGACCCAGCCCACGAACGGGCGCTTCTCGTCGTATTCCTCGAAGCGCCGGGCCACGGTCAGCGCCACCTGCTGGAGCACGTCCTCCCGGTCGGCGGTCGACCTGATCGCGGCGGCGACGTAGGCGCGGACGGACGGCTCGACCGCCAGCCAGGAGCGGGCGAGCTGTTCGCGGATTTCGATTTCGCGGGGAGAGCTCATGCCATGCCGCCGCTTCCGGGCGGGATCACTTGTCCTCCGGCGGGCGGCGGAACCCCTGGTCGGGGCCCCGTTCGCCGCGCTCGGGCGCGCCTGGTCGCCCGCCGGCCTGCTGCATGTATTGCCGCATGCGCGCCATTCCCTCCTCGAATTCCTCGCGCGACAGCGATCCGTTGCCATCGCGGTCGAGCCGACCGAAGGCCGCATCGCCAAGACCGGCCGCGCCCGGCCGCTGCCCTTCGGGGCGCTGCGGCTGCTCGGCGCCGGGGCGCTGGGGCCGCTGCCCCTCCGGGCGGCGGAATCCCGCGCGACCGGCACCGGCCATCGAACGCATCTGCTCCGCGGCGGCCTCCATCTCCTTTTCGTCGAGCATGCCGTCGCCGTCGGTGTCGATACGGGCGAAATACTGCTCGATCATCGCCGTGCGCGCCTTGACGAACTCCGTGAGGTTCAAGCGACCGTCGCCGTCGGTGTCGGCCCGCTTCACCATCTCGGCAGGCGATGGCTCCCCGGCCGGCTGGGCAACCGCTGCCGGCGCGAGGAGGCCGACCACGAGGAGGAACGACGACGGGCGTACGACGAAATTCATGGCGAATCTCCGGGGAACGGTCGGGGTAATAGTTCGAACGAATAACGGTCAGGCGGGGAAGCGCCCCGACCCGGTCAGGCGAGGATCTCCCGATGGACGGTGCCGTGCACGTCGGTGAGCCGGAAGTCGCGGCCCGCGTAGGGATAGGTGAGCCGCTCGTGGTCGAGGCCGAGGAGGTGGAGCAGCGTGGCGTGCCAGTCGTGGATGTGCATCCGCTTGTCGACGGCCTCGTAGCCATGGTCGTCGGTGGCACCGTGGGCGATGCCCCCCTTCACGCCGCCACCGGCCATCCACAGCGTGAACCCCTTGTTGTTGTGATCACGGCCGTCGGCTCCCTGGCTGTGCGGCGTGCGGCCGAACTCGCCCCCCCAGATCACGAGCGTGTCGGCGAGGAGCCCGCGGTCGGCGAGATCGCCGAGCAGGCCGGCGATCGGGCGGTCCACCTGGCGGGCGGTGTTGGCCAGCGCCGTGCCGAGGTTGAAATGATGATCCCAGTTGCCGTGCGTCACCTGCACGAAGCGCACGCCGGCCTCCGCCAGCCGCCGCGCCATCAGGCACTGCCGGCCAACGGCGTCGGTATCGTCGGCGCCCACGCCGTAGCGGTCGAGCGTGGCCTTGGTCTCGCGGGAGATATCCATTACCTTCGGGACTTCGTCCTGCATCCGGAAGGCGAGCTCGTACGACTCGATCACGCCCTCGGTATCGGGGCTCGAGCCGCCGTCGAGACCGAGCCGCGAGGCGTTGAGCCGCTGGATGAAATCCACCTGGTCGCGCTGGGCCGCCCGGTCGAGGAGCGGGCTGTCGATATTCGCCACCGACGTCGGATCGCCACCGCCACGGCGGCCGGCGAAACCCGGCCCACGCCCGCCGCCGACGCGCGTCGCCTGGTAGACGGCCGGGAGAAACGCGCTGCCGAACGCCCGCGCGGCGGCGACGGGCGGATTGATGACGATGAACCCTGGCAGGTTCCGGTTTTCGGTGCCGAGGCCGTACAGCGTCCAGGCGCCCAGCGACGGCCGCACGAACTGTGCCGTGCCGGTGTGGAGCTGCGCGAAGGCCTGCGGGTGGGCCGGCAGATCGGTGGCCATCGAGTTGATCACGCACAGCGAGTCGGCGTGCCGGGCGACCTCGTCGAACAGGCTCGACACCCACAGGCCACTCGTGCCGCGCTGGCTGAATTTCCAGCGCGGCGCCATCAGCGTCGCGCGCCCGCCGCGGCCGGCGGCCGCCGGCGCGGCCTGGTCGGCGTCGGCGATGAGCTTCGGCTTGTGGTCGAACGTGTCGACGTGCGACGGCCCACCCTGCATGCACAGGAAGATCACCCGCTTGGCCCGAGGAGGGAAGTGCGGGGCCTTCGGGGCCAGCGGGCCCGCGACGATCGCCCGCTCGTCCGCCTCGGCACGGAGCGCCGAGAAGGCGAGGAGGCCGAAGCCGTTGGCAGAGTGACGCAGCCACTCGCGCCGCGATCCCTGGCTCGCGGGGACTCGGCAACTGGTCGGAGACGGGCGCGGCATGGTCGGTGGATCCCGGGGCGACAGCGGGTTTTGCATGACGTGATCGGCCGCGGGATGCGGCCGACGGCGACCTGGGAAACCCTCGGCGTTTCCCGCGGTCGCCTGAGTGGACAAAGGCCGCGGAGGGCTTTGTCCACGGACAGCGAAATCTTCAATTCACATTGCGGAATTCCGCCGTGGCGAACAGGGCCTGGCAGTAGGCCACCAGCGCGAGTGACTCGGCCTCGGCCGATGGCCCCCGCTGCCCCGCCCCGGTCACGCGCCGGGCGTGGCGGACGGAGAAACCGGTCCAGAAGTCGGTGATCGCCCGCTTCTCCGCGGAGGTCGGACGGCGCCCGAGCGCCATCTCGAACGCCGCGGCGAGGCGCTCGGGCAAAGGCCCCGGCAGTCCGGCGACGCGCTCGGCGAACGACCGCGCCAGCGACACGACCGCGTCGTCGTTGAGGAGGAACAGCGCCTGCGAGGGCACGTTCGACTCCTCGCGCTGGCCGCTGACCAGCGACGCGTCAGGAAAGTCGAACACGGCGAGCGCCTCGGGCACCTGGTCGCGGACGATCGGCAGATAGATCGAGCGGCAATCGTCGGACCGCGTCCGCGACCGGGTCAGCATTTCGATCATCCCCTGCCGGTCTTCCCGGATCCGGGCGATCGGAGAGCCGGCCGTGGGCTCGAGGTCGAGCCGGCCCGCGACGGCGAGCATCGCGTCGCGGATCACCTCGGCATCGAGCCGCCGCTGATCCATCCGCCAGCGGAGTCGGTTGTCGGGATCGATGGCATGATTCGCGGCCTCGTGCACGGCGGCGAGCGAGTAGCCGCGGGACAGCACGATCCGCCGGATCAGCTTCTTCACCGACCAGCCATCCTCCATGAACGCGACGGCGAGGTGGTCGAGGAGCTCGGGATGGCTCGGCTCCATCCCCATGATCCCGAAATTGTCGGGCGTGGCGACGATCCCCTGCCCCATGAGCTTGAGCCACAACCGGTTGGCCATCACCCGGGCCGCGAGCGGGTTGTCGCGCGACGCGATCCAAAATGCGAGGTCGAGCCGGCCACTTCCTTCGGCGATCTTCCGCGGCTCGTCCGCGGCGCACAGCACCTCGACGAGCCCGCGCGGCACCGTCTCCCCCGGCTGGTCGACGTCGCCACGGGCGAGCAGCGGGCTGTCGACGGCGTCGGGGCGGTCGAGGACCCCCATCGCCAGCGACCGCGGGTTGCCGTCGGCACGGAATTGATCGAGATCCGACCGGGCCCCCGCGGCACGGTCGCGCGCCACGCGCACCCGGAGAAACGCCGCCGCCCCGTCGCGGTCCCGGCCCGCGCGCCGCGCCTCGGCCGCCTCGCGGGCGAGGGCATCGGCACTGGCCGTCAATTCGCCCACCTCGCGTTCGAGCCGCGCCAGGTCGCCGGCCGGGAGAGGCGCCACCGCGGCCGGCAGCCCGGCCTCCGGCGGCAGCTCGACGAGCGACGACGGATGGGCGTTTTGCAGTTGCGCTCCGGTGCCGAACAGCGTCTCGCTACTGAGAAAGATACCCGCCAGGCCGTAGTAATCGCGCTGCGAGACGGGGTCGGTCTTGTGGTCGTGGCAGCGGGCGCAGGCCAGCGTCAGGCCGAGCATCGACTGCGACACGACGTCGATCTGCTCGTCGACCATGTCCATTTGGAATTGCCGCCGGTCGCGCTCGTTGAGCGCCTTCGGCCCGAGGGCGAGAAAGCCGGTGGCGATGATCTTCCGCGCCTGGTCGGCCGGCCCCGAGTGCCGCAGCAGGTCGCCGGCGAGCTGCTCGCGGAGAAACCGGTCGTAGGGCTTGTCGTCATTGAACGCCGCGATCACCCAGTCGCGGTAGCGCCACGCGTGGGGATAGGGCAGGTTCGTTTCCTTGCCGCTGGAATCGGCATACCGGGCGACGTCGAGCCAGTGCCGCGCCCAGCGCTCGCCGAACCGTGGCGACGCCAGAAGCCTGTCGACCACCCGCTCGACCGCCGTCGCCGACGTGTCGGCCAGAAAGTCGTCGATCTCGGCCGGCGTCGGGGGCAGCCCGATCAGATCGAACGACAGCCGGCGGAGCAGCGCCGCGCGGTCGGCGTCGGCCACCGGCCTGACGCCGGCCTTCTCCATCGCGGCGAGCAGGAACCGGTCGATGTCGGACCGCGGCCAGTCGGCATCGCGCACGTCTGGCAGCCCCGGGGCGACGGGCTTGCGAAACGCCCAGTGCCGCCGCCCGACGGCGACTTCCTCGCGCCAGGAGTCGGTGGCCGATTCAGCGGCCTCGATCGCGCCGGCCGTGAGCCATGCCACGACCGCTGCCACCAGCCCGCGGGCGAACGATCCGGTCAACAGGCGAACCATCGGATGATTCCTGGAACGAGCCGTCCTCGACTTCACTTCGAACGATCGACCCCCGGCATGGTTTCGCACGGCTGGTCGATCGCCGCCGCACCGGGAATTCCCGACGGCTACCCGCCCAACCCCGTCGCTGGTATGCCGCAGCTGGGGGCGAAACGTTAGCAGAGGGAGGAAAACATGCCGCTTCGCGCGGCGTTTTCTCGATGACTATTGCACGCCAAGCGATGATCGGTCGCCTACGGCTGCCTTCCGAATGTGTTCTGGACGGGTAGATACCGCACTCGCGTGTGCGCCTCGCTCACCGATACGATCGCATCTGCCTCGAGGTCGCCGCGCTGGGCGGAAAGGACGGCCACGAGCCGCGTCAAGACCCTCTCCGGCCGCATGGATCGCAGGCGGAAGGTCATGACACCCGGAGCGGAGGCGCCTGACAGCGCGAGAAGATCGGTGGAGTCGAGGTCATGGGTCACGATGATCCGTGCTTCGGCCCGCGCGACGGCGACGATCTCCCGATCGGACAGCCGCGATCCGTGCCGTCCTTCGACATGATCCGCATCATGGCCGAGCCGTCGCAGGGCCACCGCCGCACTCGGTGCGATCCCCATGTCGAGCAGCAGCCTCATACAGGCGCGGCTTCGCTCGGTAGCTCTTTCTCCTCGGCGAGCCATGCTGCGTAGCACAGCGCCTGGGAGACGTCGTCCGGCTCCAAGCTCGGGTATTCGGCGAGGACTTCCGCCGCAGTCATCCCCGAGGCGATCAGGTTGACGACGAGCGCGACGGTGATCCGCATGCCGCGCACGCACGCCTTGCCACCCATGATCGACGGGTCACACGTGATCCGGTCAAACGCTGTCATGCCCCGTCTCCCGTCGCGACAAGTTGCCCAAGCCCTCCGTGAAGTCTACCTGCCCGTGGACGGAGCCATCGATGGCCTTTGCCCACTCTGGCGACCGCGGGAAACGCCAGGGGTTTCCCTGGTCGCGATCGGCCGCATCCCTTGGCCGATCACTTTGTCAACGGTCTGCCATCCCCGCCGACGGGGTCGCCACACGCTCGCACCGCAGCGACAGGTGACGGGCCGCTGCGAACGAAGGCGGGCGGTTGGCGCCGATCGAGGGAATGCGATGGGCTGCCCGCGACGATTACCACGGTCGTACCCCGCATCAGGCCCGTGCGGCGGCGCGCGGGACGAGGAAGCGGAGGTGGTGTGAGGCGTGGATCAGCATCAGATCGTCGTAGGCCTCGCGGTCGAGCCGGTCAAACGCCGGATGAGGATGGTACGGTCCCTGGTACGCGTGAAACGCCTCGACTTCCGCGCGAAACCGGGCGAGCGCCGCCGCATCGTCGGCGTCGGGCGACACCTGCGGCTGCCACCATCGTGGCGCGGGAATGCCCGCCGGAATCCAGCGCCAGCGCCGCATCACCGGGAGGGCGGCGCTGCGGGCCAGCATCCGCATCAGCCACGGCATGCGGTTGGCCGAGCCGGAGATCGCCACCCGAAGCCCGGCGCCGACATGATCGAGCGCCTGCGCCAGCGACCACTTGCCGGCGCGGTCATACCCGCCCCGCACGAGCCGGTCGGCATCGGCGAGCACGTCTTCCCAGGAGCGGAAGTCGACGCGGCGGCGCGTGACGGATGAAGCAGGCATCGTTGGCTTCCGGTCGCCCCGCACGGCGCCCCCGCCGCGTCAAGCCTGTCAGCATACCCCGCCCCGCCCCGCGGACTCGCGGCGCGATCACCCGCCACCGTCTCAGTCGGCCGGAAGCCCAGCCGCCTCGGTGAACCTGTCGAACAGCGACTCCATCGCCACCTCGTGGACGACGCGCGTCATCATCGCCGGAGACGTCGCCGCCAAGGCGGCGGCGAACTGCGCGTCGGTGCAGGCCACGGGGCTCGCCGCGAGGGCGTCGGCCACGGCCAGGACCGCGCGGCGCGCCGAGGACAGCCGTGTCTGCTCACCGGCCAGATCGGCGAGGGCCGCGTCGTCGAACCCGGCCGCGCGGAGGTCGCGTTCGGCGATCCCCAGGGCGTACCAGGCGCGGTTCCGGCGCGCCACCGTCCAACGCACCAGCGCCCTGTCGACCGGATCGATTCCCGGAGCCTCGGCGGAGAGCGTGAAGGCCCGCGCCATCCGCGGGCCGGCCACCGGGAACCAGGCGAGCAGGCGCATCCACCCGGGGAGCGGACCGGAGGGTGCGGCCGCGCCGAGAACCCGCCGTGCTTCGGCATCGTCGACGAGCGGCAGGCGCGGCGAGCGCGACCGCACCGCGGCGACGCCGGCGCGGATCTCGTCGGCCCCGGCGGGGGGCGCCGGGAGGACCGTGGTCAAGAGCCCTTCCCCGCCGGCCGGACCGCCGAGCACCGCGACGGCCGATGGCACCGCGGCAAACGCCGGCGCCGTCGGTGTGAGGTAGGAGTGGGTGCCGTCGGGGCGCGCCAATGACCATCCGGAGTTGCCGCCGCCGGACGCCTGTGGAACGCCGATCCCCTCCTTCCAACGATTGATCGCATTGTTGCCGGCGACCGAGATCGCCATCTCGAGGACCTGCTGCGGCGTGAAGTGGGCCAGGCAGCGCTCGACGTCGGCATCGCTGACCGAACCGGGAGCGAGCGACAGCCGGCGCGCCAGCGCGAACGCCGCCTGCTCGCGCTGCGGAAACGCGCTCCAGTCGGCGTCGAGCCGCGCGAGATCGTCGTCGGTCATCCCCACCGCGAGGAGTTTCGACTCCTGATGGCCGAGGCAGTATTGGCAGTTGTTGGCCCGCGAGGCGATCCAGAACAGACGCGTCTTGAAGCCGTAGTCGAGCGAGAGGGCCGGATCGGGCTCGATGACCACGCGCGGCGGGGGCGCGCCCGGGCGCTGCGGCGCCGTGCCGCCGAAGCCGAGGTAGCCGCGCAGCTCGGTGCCGGGGAGGTACAACGCCCGCAGACGGTTTTCGTACGACAGCGCCTGCGTGTCGTCACCGGCGGCAGCGCGCTCCGCCGCGCTGATCTCGGGGAGCGGAATCCGCTCCGGACGGCGCTTCATCTCTTCGAGGAGGCGCTTCATCGCCGGCCGGGTGACCGGGGTCGGCCGAGGGGCGTCGGTCGCATCCGCGGCGCGCGAGGAGTCGGCGGCGACGAGGCACCCGAGCACCACGACAGGCACGAGGAGGGACAGAAGCGCGCGGTTCACGGGACGATCTCCGTGGAGAAAAAGGTCACCTGACGAGAAACCGGGGGCTCGAGGACTGTTGCCAAAGACCGAGGCATTTCCGCACGATGCGCATCGTCAATCCCCCAGCGCCACGCTGATCGCCGGCTGCGTCGACACGTGGTACACGACCTTCTTCGTGCCCAGCGGCGCCGGACCGACGAGGGTCGCCTCGCAGCGCGTGCTCAGGCCGAACGGGCGCACGTCGCCGATCTCGAAGCTTTCGAGCTTCGCCCCGCGGAGCCAGCGTTCGTCGGCGACGTGGATCGGCGGCACACGCTTCCGCAGATCCTCGCACGTGGCGCCGTCGCGCCACGCTGCGAGGACCGTCTCGAGGACGACGGCCGCCTTATCGGGCTCGGCCACGTACGCCGGCCCCCGGCTGCATCCCGCCGCACCGAAGCCGGCCACGACGACCAACGCCACGACGAGCCACGGCACGGAGCGAAGCGAAGGATTCATCACAACCTCCTCGGGAACGAAACCGACGACCGCGGGGCAGGATCAGTTGTCGAGATTCGCGACTTCGGCACCATCGCGGCTGCCGACCGCGCGCCACACCGCAAGGTCGACGCCGTCGGCCACGAAGCGCGTCGACGCATCGCACATCCCGAGTACCACGCCGCCCGGATGCGAGCTCTGCGCCGTCGTCATGATCCGGCCGGGGGGAAACATGCACGACCGCGAGTTGGGCGGGCCGGCGTGGAAGTAGATCGACGTCGAGTGGTAGCCGTAGAGCCACGGACCACCGACGTTACTGAAGCGCTGGAACGACAGGTTGGTGGGATCGAACGCCCGGCACTGCGACACGGCATCGTCGGCCGTCGCCGGGGTGGTCTGCGGCCAGAAGGTGTCGGTCCGGACCGTCGCCAGGCCGTTGTTGAAGTCGCCGACGTCGTGCTCCGAGACCGCCGCGGTGCGGCTCGTGCCGTCGGTCACGTCCTTGAAGCGGATCTTGCTGTCGAGGAAGAACGGACCGTTGGGCGCCGGCATCCCGAAGTTGGGATCCGACGAGGCGGTCGGCGGATTGCCCCACAGGATCCCCGAGCCCTGGTTGAGCCGGTAGTTGTTTTGCCCGTAGCTGCCGGGCAGGAACGTGGCCGGGTCGGACGGGCAGATGAAGTTGCTCACGCGGGCCGCTGCCGCCGCGGCATGGGCCGGATCGTTCCAGGCCTTCGCCGGATCGACGAGTTGAAACAGGCTCATCTGCTCCATGTACGGCAGCAGGAAGGCCTGCCCCGACACACCCGAGGCGGTCCGCCCGGTCGGCAGGGCACCGCGCGCCGAGTGGTGGTTTTGCAGGGCCAGCGAGATCTGGCGGACATTGTTGCCGCACTGCGACCGTCGGGCCGCCTCCCGCGCCGCTTGGACGGCAGGGAGCAGGAGGCCGACGAGCGTGCCGATGATCGCGATCACGACCAGCAGCTCGACGAGCGTGAAGCCGAGTCGCGGGCGCGGCGACGACAGGAACCTCGTGGGAATGATCATGACGGGGGACTCCGGAATGAAGAGAAGAATGGATCGGACGAACCGTGGCCGTTGACGACCGAATGACCTTCGAGGCGATCGACCGGCCCCGAAATCCCCGCACCCGGAACGATCACCGGGACGGAGCTGAGGGGCCCGCCGCGCCGACTAGCGCGAAAAGCGCGGTCGGCACGGCGGATGCACGTGGACCCCGCGACGCGGGCCGGCGGCTGCCCGGTGGTGGAGACGGCTTGCCATCTCAGGCGAGCCGGCGACCCACGGGCCGCGGTGCGGCCAGGTCGCGGACGTCGGCCGGGCGACGAACTCCACTGCCGACCGGGAGAGCCCGATCGGCGCGCGGAATCACCCGGACGGCGTCAGCAGCCCCTCGGTGGGCGCTCGGGGCGGTCGGAGAGGGCCGACGGAAGAGGATCGGAACCGGCCTCGAGCGCGGTGACGGCGTTCGCCGCAGGAGCCGGATCGCAGCCGTTGATCAGCGCGTCGCGGTCGTGATCGAGCGCAACCGCCGGAGACTCCGCCGGCGTCAGCGGCATCCCCGGCGCCTTTCGGCACGCCGGGCCGTCGCAGCGGCGCGGCCTGGGGGTACCGCGGTCGGCCTCGGTGGGGCCGGATTCGGGAACGGTCGGCGCTGCAAGAGCGCGGCCGACGTGGGCCGCCATCGCGTGCCCTTCGAGCCAGTCGCCGCAGCTCGCGTCGGCCCGCGTGCCGACAACGCAGGCTAGCGCGAGCGCCGCACCGACGCCGACGAGTCGGGCAAGCCACCGTGCCGGCTGGTGTTGGCCACTCGGGCGCATGGCGGAAGCTACGCAGGCCCCCGGACGACTGTTCACGAACGGGCCCGCAGGCCCACGACTCCCCCACCGCGCCTGGATGGTAGCCAGCCACCGACACCCGGGTCAATCGTTCGGTCGCCGCGGGGCACTGTCTGTCATTTCGCGGCCGCCGGGAGGCTGGCTACCATACGCCCCATGGCAGCGAACGGACGCGATTCCTGGGGCTCTCGGATCGGCATGATTCTCGCCGTGGCGGGCAGCGCCGTCGGCCTCGGGAACTTCATCCGCTTCCCGGGCCAGGTGGCCCAGTTCGGCGGCGGGGCGTTCATGATCGCCTACGCCATCTCGTTCCTGATCATCGGCCTGCCGATCGGCTGGGCCGAATGGGCGATGGGCCGCTACGCCGGCCAGCGTGGCTTCAATTCCGCCGCCGGCGCCTTCCACTGCCTCGTGCCGTGGCGCGGAAGCAAGTACCTGGGGATCCTCGGCGCGATGATCCCGCTGATCATCTTCATGTACTACGTCGTCATCGAGGCCTGGACGCTCGGGTACACGGTGCGGTTCCTGAGGGCGATGTTCGACCCGGCGCTGCGCTTCGCCGACGTTGCGGCGTCGGAGGCCTACTTCGCGTCGTTCGTCGGGATCGCGGCCGATGGGGCGGCGCTGAAGCCGGGCCTCGATTCGTTGCTGCCGTGGCTCGTGATCGTGTTCCTCCTCAACCTCGTCCTCATCTACCGCGGCATCTCCCAGGGGATCGAGCTCGCCTGCCGCGTCGGGATGCCGGTCCTCGTCGTCCTCTCGCTGCTCGTCCTCGTCCGGGTGCTCACGCTCGGCACCCCCGATCCGGCCCGCCCCGATCACAACGTCTCCACGGGCCTGGGCTACATGTGGAACCCCGGCAAGACGCTCGTCGTCGCTGCCGACGGCAAGACACTCGCCGAGGTGGTCGACGCCGATCCGCTCCGCCAGCGAACGCGCGCCGAGACGCTGGCGGCCGCGACCGAAGGGGCAACCGTCGTCGAGCGGACGGTGCTCCAGCAGCTCGCCGACCCCAACCTCTGGCTGGCGGCCGCGGGGCAGATCTTCTTCTCGCTGTCGGTCGGCTTCGGCGTGATCCTCGTCTACGCCAGCTACATGGGTCCGCGCGACGACCTCCTGCTTTCCGGCCTCACCGCCAGCGCCACCAACGAGTTCTGCGAGGTCGCCCTCGGCGGCCTGATCACGCTCCCGGCGGCCGTCGCCTTCCTCGGCGTGGCCGGGGTCGCCGGCAAGGGCACGTTCGGCCTCGGGTTCAACGTCCTGCCGATGGTGTTCAGCACGATGCCGCTGGGGAGCTTGTTCGGCGCCCTGTTCTTCTTCGTGCTGTTCATCGCCGCGATCACCAGCTCGCTGTCGATGCTCCAGCCGGGGATCGCGCTGCTCGAGGAGTCGCTGGGAATCACGCGGAAGGGTTCGGTCGGCCTGCTCGGCACGCTGACGGCCCTGGGCACGGGGTTCGTCGCCTGGTTCAGCAAGGATCTCAAGGCCCTCGACACGCTCGACTTCTGGGTCGGGACGTTCCTGATCTTTGTTCTCGCGACCGTGCAGATCATCCTCTTCGGCTGGTTCTTCGGGATCGAACGCGGCTGGCGCGAGCTCCACGCCGGAGCGGCACTGAACCTGCCGGGGTGGTTCAAGCCGGTGTTCCGCTACGTCTGCCCGGCGTTCCTGATCGCGATCTTCGCCCTCTGGGTGGCGCGGAACGTGTTCGGCTGGGACCCCTCCGGCGGCGGCACACAGGGCAGCCCCTACACCAAGGCGTTGTTCGTCGACGGCGACCCTGTCGCCTGGCTGTGCATCGGGGTGGTGACGGTGGTGGCCGCCGGTTTGGCCGCCACGATCGGCGGCTCGCGCCGGTACCGTGACGAAACGGAGTGACCCGATGCAACCCGCCGGCTTGGCCGTGATGATCGCCTCGGTGGGGACGGTGACGCTGCTGTTCGCCTGGTGCGTCTCCAAGGTCCTCGCCCAGCCGGCGGAGACCGCCGCGCACCTCCACGCTCCGGAGCTCCACACGCCCGACATGGACCGCGACTGAGGGACTCGGGCTGGGTCGGGCCACGGCCGCCGGGATATGATCCGGGGAATCCCTCCGCCCGGATCGTCCCATGCGCGGCGCCCTCAAGACCGTCGTCGCTCTCGCCGTTCTCGGCGGCGCCGGGGCGGCGGCCTGGGGGCCCGCGATGGCGTGGTGGGTCGCCCACAACCGGCCGCGGTTCGACACCCTGGCAGCCGAGCGCGGCGACGTGGTCGAGGTCATCAACTCGACGGGGACGGTCGAGCCGGTGCAGTCGGTGCAGGTCGGGGCGTTCGTCTCCGGCCAGATCGTCGAGCTCCACGCCGACTTCAATTCGGAGGTCACCGCGGGGGACCTGCTGGCGACGATCGACCCGCGCACCTACCGGGCGTTCGTCGCCCGCGACCGGGCAGCGCTGGCGGCCAGGCGCGCCGAGCTCGAGCGCGGCCGGGCCCGGCTCGAACAGGCGCGGCGCGAGGAGGAGCGGTCGCTGGCGCTCGCCGACCGCAACGCGACGGCGATCTCGGAGAGCGTCCTCGACGAGAAGCGTTTCAACCGCGTCGCCCTCGAGGCCGAGATCGTGATGGCCGAGGCGGCGATCGAACAGGCCCAGGCCAACCTCGAGACATCGGAGACGAACCTCGGGTACACGCGGATCCTCGCCCCGGTGAGCGGCACGGTCGTCGAGCGGAAGATCGAGCTCGGGCAGACCATCGCCGCGCAGTTCCAGACGCCCGAGCTGTTCGTGATCGCCCCCGACCTGCGCCGGGAGATGTGGATCTTCGCGTCGGTCGACGAGGCTGATATCGGGATGATCCGCCGCGCCCAAGACGCCGGCAAACCGGTGCAGTTCTCGGTCGATGCCTATCCGGGCGAACTGTTCTCGGGGCGGATCGCGCAGATCCGCCTCGCCTCGACGACGTCGCAGAACGTCGTCACCTATCCCGTCGTGATCGCCACCCCGAATCCGTCGCTGGCCCTGCTGCCGGGGATGACGGCCGAGATCTCGTTCGAGGTCGACCGCCGCGACGACGTCGTCAAGGTTCCCAACGGCGCCCTGCGCTTCTACCCGCTCCGCGACCATGTCCGACCCGCCGACCGGCCGATCCTCGACGGCCGCGCACTGGAGGCCGACGACCAGGCGCGGGGCGCGGCCCCGTCGGCGGCGGCCCGCGCCGACGCCGAGGCCGAGCGCCGCCGGCGCCACGTGTGGGTCGTCGAGCCCGACGGGCTGCTCCGCGCGATCGCCGTCGTCACGGGAATCGGTGACCACCGCTCCACCGAGATCGTCTCCGGCGACGTCGAGCCGGGGGCGCGGCTCGTCGTCGGGATCGCGCCGACCGAAAACTGACGGGCGCCCACGCCATGGTCACCCTCCAACTCGCCTTCCGGGCGCTCGCGAAGAACCGCCTCCGCGCCGGGCTGACGGTCCTCGGCGTCGTCATCGGGATCGCCGCGGTGACCACGCTCGTCTCGATCGGCCAGAGCGCGGCGGCGATGATCCGCGGCCAGTTCGCCGCCATCGGCACCAACGTGATCGTCGTCGTCCCCGGCACCGGCGAGCGCGGCGGCGTCCGCCTCGGGCCCCTCCCGACCCTCTCCCAGGGCGACGTCGACGCGATCGCCGCCGAGTGCCCGGCTGTGCTGGCCACGACGCCGCTGGTCGCGGCCCTCGGCCAGGCGATCCACGGCGGCACCAATTGGAGCCCCAAGGAAATGTTCGGCGTCGGCGTCGACTTCCTCACCGTGCGCAGCTGGCGCGTGCAGCGCGGCGAGTTCTTCACCGAGCGCGACGTCGCCGGCGCTGAGAAGGTCTGCGTCCTCGGTCATACCGTCGCCGCCCGGCTGTTCCAGACCGCCGATCCGCTCGGCGCGGTCGTCCGGATCCGCAACATCCCGTTCCGCGTCGTCGGCGTCCTCGAGCGCAAGGGGGCCAACATCGTCGGCGACGACCAGGACGACATCCTCCTGATGCCCTACTCGACGGCGCGGAAGCGGCTCGTCGGCACCGGATTCAAGGGGGTCCACGCGATCCTCGTCTCGGCACGGGCCACCGAGACGATGCACGTCGCCGAGCGCGAGATCCGCCATCTCCTCGCCGACCGCCACCGGATCGCCCCCGGCCAGCCGGCCGATTTCCGTGTCCAGAACACGACCGAGATCGCCAAGGCGCTCGGTGTCGTCACCGGCGTGATGACGGCGATGCTCGCCGCGATCGCCGGCGTCTCGCTGCTCGTCGGCGGCGTCGGGATCATGAACATCATGCTCGTGAGCGTCACCGAGCGGACCCGTGAGATCGGCCTGCGGATGGCGCTCGGGGCGACCGGCGGCGACATCCTCCGCCAATTCCTCGTCGAGGCGGTGCTCCTGGCGGCCCTCGGCGGCGCCGTCGGATTCGCGCTCGGCGTCGCCGGCGCGGCCGGCCTCACGCTCCTCATCAACGCCTACTCCTCCGGCGCCGATTGGCCGATCGTCGTCTCGGTCCCGGCAGGGATCCTCGCGATCGGCTTCGCCGCGGTCGTCGGCGTGTTCTTCGGCTGGTATCCGGCGCGCCGCGCCGCCCGGCTCGATCCGATCGAGGCCCTGCGCTACGAGTGACGCGCCGCGGGCTCGTCGGCGACGACCAGCCCGTCGCGGAGCGTGACCACCCGGTCGGCAGCGGCGGCGACCTCGGGGTCGTGGGTGACGATGATCACCGTCAGCCCCTGCTCGCGATTCAAGCGCCGAAACAGGTCGATCACGTCTTGACCGGTGCGGCTGTCGAGATTGCCCGTCGGCTCGTCCCCCATCAGGATCGATGGGCCGTTGACCAGCGCCCGGGCGATCGCCACGCGCTGCTGCTGGCCGCCGGAGAGCTGCGTCGGGTGGTGGTCGAGGCGGTCGCCGAGGCCGACGCTCTCCAGCGCCGCCCGGGCCCGCCGGCGCCGCTCCCGCGCCGGCACGCCGCGCGCATAGATCATCGGCAGCTCGACGTTCTCCAGCGCCGTCGTCCGCGCCAGCAGATTGAAGCTCTGGAACACGAAGCCGAGGTGCCGGTTGCGGACATGCGCCCGCTCGTCCTTGGAAAGCGTCGTCACCTCGCGGCCATCGAGGACGTAGCTCCCCGACGTCGGCCGGTCGAGGCAGCCGAGGGTGTTCATGAGCGTCGACTTGCCCGACCCCGACGGCCCGACCAGGGCGACGTGCTCCCCCCGGCCGATCGCCAGCGACACGCCGCGCAGGGCCTCGACGCGCACGCTCCCCAGGTCGTAGACCTTGACGACGTCGGTGACGCGGATGAGCGGCGCGGCGGCGGTGCCGTCGGCAGGCATGGCGGGACGCCGAGAGGGGCGAACGTCGGGCGATGAACCGGCCGCCCGATCGGCGCGCGGCGGCCGCGGAGCTTACCCCACCGGCCCCCGATTCCCGCAGGGGGCGGCGCCCGCGGGCCGGCGGCACGCCACGGCCGGCCTCACATGCAGCGGCGCTTCCGGCTACTCTGACGGCTGCACCGGGCTCCCGCCCGGCCCGGGTCCCGACGTGGTGAGCCATGACCGCCAAGCAACCGCGTTCGTCGGCTGGACAGACGCACCCGGGCATGCCGCACGACCCTGCAGCGGATTCCGACCGCGCCGCGCTGCTCGAACTCCTCCGCACGATGCTCACGATCCGCCTCGCGGAGGAGGAACTGGCACGCTGCCACCAGCGCGGGCTGATCCACGGCGCCTGCCACACGTCGGTCGGCCAAGAGGCGGTCGCCGCCGGCATCTGCGCCTGCCTTCACACGGACGACGTGATCTTCAGCACCCACCGCGGCCACGGCCACGCGCTGGCCAAGGGGCTCGCGCCCGAGGCGCTGATCGCGGAATTGTTCGGGCGCGGCACCGGCTGCTCCCGCGGTCGCGGCGGGAGCATGCACCTGTTCGCTCCGGAGATCGGCCTCCTCGGCACCAGCGGGATCGTCGGCCCCTGCATCCTCCAGGCCGCCGGCGGCGGCTATGCCTTCGCGCTGGCCGGCAGCGGCCGCGTCGCCGTGGCGTTCTTCGGCGACGGCGCGGTCAACAACGGCGCCTTCCACGAGGGGCTCAACCTCGCCGCGATCTGGAAGCTGCCGGTGCTGTTCGTCTGCGAGAACAACGGCTTCGCCACCGAGGTGCCGTTCCGCGAGGCCAGTGCCAATCCCGAAGTCGGCCGCCGGGCCGCCAGCTACGGTCTGGCCGGCGAGGAGATCGACGGCAACGACGTCGTCGCCGTCCGGGCCGCCGCCCGGCGCGCCGTGGCCCGGGCCCGCGCCGGGGAGGGGGCGACCCTCATCGAGTGCAAGACCTACCGGACCCGCGCCCATTCCGAGGGGATGGGGGATTTCGACTACCGCACGCGTGAGGAGGTCGCCGCCTGGAAGGAGCGCTGCCCGATCGCCACGTTCCGCCGGCGGCTGGTCGAGGACCATGGCATCCCGGCAGCCGAGCTCGACGCCCTCGAGGCCGAGGTGGCCGCGACGATCGCGCGCGGCCGGGCCGCCGCCGAGGCCGCGCCGGTCCCCGACGCCGCCAGCGCGACGACCCACGTCTACGCCGCCCCGCGCGAAGTCCGCGAGCCCCCCGCCGACCCCGGCGCCCGACGGCTGTCGTTCGTCAAGGCGACCGTCGAGGCGCTCGAGCGTGCGATCGCCACCGACCAGTCGGTGTTCGTGCTCGGCGAGGGGATCGGCCGTCGCGGCGGCAATTTCCGCACCACCGCGGGGCTCCATGCCGCTCACGGCCCGCAGCGCCTCCGCGACACGCCGATCTGCGAGCGCGGGTTCACCGGGCTGGCCTGCGGCGCCGCGATGGCCGGGGCCCGCCCCGTCGTCGACTTCATGTTTCTCGACTTCCTCCTCGACGCCTGGGGCGAGATCGTCAACCAGATCGCCAAGGTGCAGTTCATGTCGAGCGGCCGGCTGCGGATGCCGCTGGTGCTCCGCGGCTGCATCGGCATCGGCCATTCCGCGGCGACGCACCACTCGGGCAGCTACTACGGCATGCTCGCCCAGGTGCCGGGGCTGCGCGTCGTCGTCCCCTCGACGCCGCGCGACGCCAAGGGCCTGTTCACGCACGCGCTGCGCGGTGACGATCCGGTGTTCTTCCTCGAGCACCGCGAGCTGCTGCAGATCGAGGGTCCGGTCGAGGAGGGGGATCTGGAGATTCCGTTCGGCAAGGCGCGGATCGCCCGTGCCGGTGGCGACGCCACCGTCGTCGCCGTCGGGCGGATGAACCACCTCGCCCTCGCCGCGGCCGAGACGCTCGCCGCCGAGGGGGCGGCGATCGAGGTCGTCGACCCGCGCACCGTCGCCCCGCTCGACGGCGAGGCGATCCTGGCGTCTGTCGCCAAGACCGGTCGCCTGCTGGTCGTCGACGAGCCGGCCGGTCCGTGCGGCCTGGCGGCCGAAGTGGCGGCGCTCGTCGCCGACCGCGGTTTCGACGATCTCGACGCCCCGGTGCGGCGGCTGTGCGGCACGCCGAGCCCGACCCCGTATGCCCCGACGCTCGAGGCCGAAGTCGTGCCGACCGCGGCGGCGATCGCGACGGCGCTGCGCGGGCTGTTGGCCGAATGACGAGGAGGACCATCGGCGATGGCCGCTGACGTGACGATTCCCCGGCTCGGCTGGTCGATGGAGGAAGGTGTGTTCGCCGGCTGGCTCAAGCAGGCCGGCGACGTCGTCCGGCCCGGCGACGCGCTGTTCGTGCTCGAGGGGGAGAAGGCGGCGCAGGAGGTCGAGGCGCTCGACGGCGGCGTGCTGCACCTCGCCCCCGACGCGCCGCAGCCGGGGCAGACGGTGCCCGTCGGCCGGTTGATCGCCAAGCTCTGTGCATCTGGCGAGCAGCCGCGATGGCCCCCCGCGCCGACGCCCGCGAACGCCGCCACACCCCCTGCCGCGCGCTCGTCCGCCGCGCCCGCGGCCGCAGCCCCCGGCGCCGTGGCGCGGAGCGACCGCTCGTCGACCATTCCCCCGGCGGCCTCGCCGAGCGTGCGGCGCATGGCCCGTCGGCTCGGGATCGACCTCGCGGATGTCGCGCCGCGCTTTCCGCACGCGCCGCTGTCGGCCGCGGACCTCGGTGCCGCGCCCGCCGTGGGACCGCCTCCGTCGGGCGGAACCCTCCGGGCATCACCCCGCGCCCGCCGTGCGGCGCGCGACCGTGGGATCGACATCGCCACCGTTCGCACCGGGGGTGCGGCCGGGCGCGTGCGCGAGCGCGACGTTCTCGCCGTGGCCGACGCGGCAGGCCGGCCCCCGCTCCCGGCGGGCGCGACGCTCGTGCCTCATTCGCGCTCCCGGCGGGCGATCGCCCGGCAGATGGTCCGCGCCCGGGACGAGACGGTCCCGGTCACGCTCACCGCCTGGGCCGACGCGACGGCGCTCGAGGCCGCCAGACGCGCCGGCAAGGCGCTGCACGGCGACCGCGCTGCGACGCTCACCGACATGATCCTCGTCGCGGTCGCCACGGCGCTCTCGGCCCATCCACTGCTCGCCGCCCGCTGGGACGAGGCGGGGCTGGTGCTGCCAGGACCGCGGCTCGACATCGGCTTGGCGGTCGACGCCCCGGGCGGCTTGGTCGTGCCCGTCGTCCGCGACGTCGCCACCTGCACGCTCGCCGAGGTCGCCGACCAGACGCGCCGGCTCGTCGGCGCCGCCCGCTCCGGCACGCTCACCGCCGCCGACATGGAGGGGGGCGTGTTCACCGTCTCGAGCCTGGGAAGCCAGGGCATCGAGTTTTTCACGCCGGTGATCCACTGTCCGCAGGCGGCGATCCTCGGCGTCGGGGCGATCCGGCCGCAGCCGGTGGCCGCGGCGGACGACGGCACTGATCCCACCTGGCAACGGCAACTGCCGCTGTCGCTGTCGTTCGACCACCGGATCGTCGACGGCGCGCCGGCCGCGCGGTTCCTTGGCGCCGTCGCCGCGGGAATCGCACGGACTTTACACCGTTGATCAGGCGATCGGCGGCCCCCGCCGCTGCTTCGGCGGGTGATCGCCCCGGCGCCCGAAGACACTCCCTCCGCACAATCCACCGAGCAGCGCTCGCGGACCGCGCTCGTCGCTGGCACGCCCGGAGCAACACCCACTATGCTGACGCGGCTCAGTCCTCGTCGGTCGCCGTGGATCACCGCCGATGGACATCTCGATCACCGTGCGGGAAACGCCCGACGCACTGGTGGTGAGCGTCTCCGGACGGCTCGACGCCGAGCACGCCGCGGTGCTTGCGCGCGCCGTCGACGACGAGCTGCGACGCGGCCACCATGCGTTGGCGCTCGACCTCGCCGACTGCGGGTTCCTCAGTTCGGCAGGGATCCGCGTGTTGTTCGAGATCAACCGCGCCGCCGAGCGGGTCGGGGGACGGTGCCGGATCCGGGCGGCAAGCCCGCCGGTGCGGAAAGTGCTCGACCTCACCCGGTTGTCCCCGCTGCTGATGGAATCCGCTCCGCCGGCCGCGGTGCTGGCCCCGGCCGTGACGCCCTCCCCCGACCACACGAGCGGCGCGATCCGCTGGATCGGACTCGAGTCACCCACCGCGCCGGTCGCCGGCCGGGTCGTCGGATCGGACACGGCGCTGTCGACGGGGCGCCACGCCGGGGCGCCCCGTCTCGCGTTCCCCGGCGACTGTTTCGCGCTCGGGCTCGGGGCCTTGGTCGAGGATCTGCCGCTGGCGTCGCGCGCCGGAGAGGTTCTCGCCGCCGGGGGGATCGCGTTCCATCGGCGGCCACGGCCGTTCTCCATCGTCGACTACGTCACGGCCACCGGCGACCTCGTTGCGGAGCTGGACGTCGGCCACGGCCTGGTCTGGCGCGGGGTCCCGTCGGGGCGTGCCGGCTTCGAGATGGCGACCGAGGAGCCGATCGCCATCGACGACCTGGCGACGCAGCTTGTCGACTCGACGGCCGCCGACACGGTGGCGCTGGTCGTCGCGGGCGAGGTCCACGGGCTCGTCGGCGCCGAATTGATCCGCCCGCTTTCCGAGATCACCGCCGACGACCGTCCCGGTGTGGCTGACCGCACCGTCGCGGCACGCTGGCTGAGCTTTTCGCGCGAGCCCGTCCACGCCCGGCGCGCCGCGATCGTCGTCGGCGTTGCGACACGAGGCGCCGCGGGATCGCCGCTCGCGTCGTTCGTCCGACCGCTCGGGGGCGCGGCACCGGCCGGTCATTTTCACGCCGTCGTCTTTCCACCACGGCCCCTGAAGCGCGGCCCCGGCGATCTCGCCGCCACGGTCGCCGATCTCGCCGCCTCGCCCCCCCTGGCCCTGCTCCACCTCCTCACCGATCCCCAGCCGGTCCTCGGCAGCGGCCGGCCGACCCTCGCGCGGGGTCGCTGCTGGTTCGCCCCGCTGACCATCGGGAGGGAGGCGGCATGATCACGCTGCTCTCGACCTGGACGTTCGGGCTGGCGTTGGCGCTGGTCGCCCTCGGTGTGTTCGTGAGCTACAAGCTGTTCTCGTTTCCCGACGTCACCACCGACGGATCGTTCACACTCGGCGGCGTCGTCGCGGCCGTGGCCCTGGCCAGCGGGGTCGATCCCCTGCTGGCGACGCTCGCGGCCCTGGGCGCGGGGGCCGTTGCCGGCTGCACGACGGCGTTCCTCCACGCCTTTCTCGGCGTCGAGCGGCTGCTGTCGGGGATCCTGGTGACCACGGCCCTGGCGAGCGTGAACCTCGTCGTCCTCGGGAGGAGCAACCTGCCGTTGTCGTCGACGACCACGCTGCTCGACCGTGCCGAGGCGACCGTCGCACCGCTCGTCGAGCACGCCGGGCTGCCGGCAGCCCTCGCCGGGGAAGCCGCCCGGACGGTGTTCGTCGCGCTGCTGGTCGGCCTGGCGATCGCTGCGCTGTGGGCCTTTTTCCGGACGGAGCTCGGCACCGCGATGCGCGCCGGTGGCGACACCGCGACGATGGCCCGGGCGCTGGGCCGCGACACCGGGCTGATGACACTCGCGGGACTGGCGATCGCCAACGCGCTGTGCGCCCTGTCGGGGGCGGTGGTTGCCCAGTACCAGGGGTTCACCGACGTGCAGATGGGAATCGGGATGGTCGTGTGGGGCATGGCGAGCGTGTTCCTCGGCGCGGCGCTCATCGGCCCCGTGCGTCTCGGGGGCGCACTGGTAGCGACGGCCGCCGGCAGCGTCACCTTCCGGCTCCTCGTCGCCACCGCCCTCCGCGCCGGCCTCGACCCCGACTGGCTCAAGGCGGCGACGGCGGTCGTCGTCCTCGCCGCCCTCGTCGCCCCCCGTTTCCTCCAGCGCCGCGGCCATGCTCGAGCTCGTTGACGCCACCGTCGCCTTCGCCTCCCCCGGCGGCCCCACCGTGCGCGCCGTCGACGGGATCTCGCTGGGCATTCCGGCCGGCTCGTTCGTCGTCGTCATCGGGACCAACGGCTCCGGGAAGAGCACGCTGCTCGGAGCGATCGCCGGCACGGTGCCGCTCGACGGCGGCACGATGCGGCTGGCCGGTATCGACGTCACGCACTGGCGCGAGGACCGGCGCGCGTCGTTGGTCGGGCGCGTCTACCAGGATCCGCGGGCGGGGACGGCGGCCGGGCTGACCGTGCTCGAGAACATCGCCGTCGCCGCCTGCCGCGGGCGCTCCGCCGGGCTCCGCTGGGCGACGAGCCGGAAGCTCCGTGACGAAGCGGCACGCCGGCTGGCGGCGATCGTCCCCGGCCTCGACCGACGCCTCGACCAGCCGATCGGCTCGCTCTCGGGAGGGCAGCGCCAGATCGTGACCCTGTCGATGGCCACCTGGCAGCGTCCGGAGTTGCTCCTTCTCGACGAGCACACCGCGGCCCTCGACCCGGCCGCGGCCGACCGCGTCATCCAGGCCACCGCACGGATCATCCGCGAGCAGCGGCTGACCGCCCTGATGGTCACGCATTCCCTGGCCCAGGCGGCGGCGCTTGGCGACCGGCTCCTCCTCATCCACCGCGGCCGGATCGCCCTCGACGTGGCCGGGGCGGCGAAGCGCCGGCTCACCGCCGACGACCTCGCCGAGCGCTTCGACGCCCTGCGCCGTGCCGATCAACTCGACGACCAGGCCGCGCGCACGCTTGCGGAATCCTACGTATGAGCCCCCTCCCCGCAGCCCACGCGACGCTCGTCCGGGCCGCCCGGCACGCCCTCCCCACGATGCTCCTCCTCGGCGGCGCCTCGGCTCTGCTCCTCGCCACCGACCGCAGCCGGGCCACGCGCACGATGCCCGCCGTGGCGGTCCTCCAGCAGGTGAGCACGACGCTGCTCGACGACGCCGTCCGTGGGATGATCGACGGGCTCGCCGAGCGCGGCTACGTCGATGGCAAGACGGTGACGATCCGGCGTTACAACGCCGAAGGGGATCTCGGCCAGGCAAATGCAATCGCCCGGGAGATCGCCGGGGGGGCGTTCGATCTGGCGCTGACGTCGAGCACGCCGTCGCTGCAGGCCCTGGCCACCGCCAACGCCCGCGGCCGCGTGCTGCACGTCTTCTCGGCGGTCGCCGATCCGTTCTCGGCGGGAGTCGGCTTCGACCGTTCCGATCCGATGGTCCATCCCCGCCACCTCGTCGGCTACGGAAGCCTCGCCCCGGTCGACGCGACGTTCCGCATCGCGCGCGACGTCAATCCCCGACTGGCCCGCGTCGGCGTCGCCCACAATCCGGCGGAGGCCAACTCGCGGCGCTTCATGGAACTCGCCCGGGCGAGTTGCCGGGCGCGCGGGATCGAGCTCGTCGAGGCGGCCGTCGAGAACTCCTCCGGGGTGGTCGAGGCGATCCAGGCGACGCTGTCGCGCGGCGTCGAGGCCGTGTTCATTCCCGGTGACACCACCGTCTCCGCGGTGGCCGAGTCGGTCGTCGCCGCCGCCGCGAAGGCCGGCGTGCCGGTGTTCACGGTGGTGCCCGGCAAGCCCGACCGGGGAACGCTGTTCGACGTCGGCTTCGATTTCCACGAGGTCGGGCTCCTCGCCGGCCGACTCGCCGGCGACCTGCTCGACGGCGTCGATCCGGCGACGGTGGCAATCGGCGAGACCGCCCGCGAACGGCCGCCCCGGCTGTCGATCAACCTCGCGGCACCGGGATACGACCGCACCCGGTGGCGGGTGCCCGAGGCCCTCCTCGGGCAGGCTCGGGTCGTGATCGACGAGACCGGCCGGCGCGACCAACCATCCGCCGTCCTCGCCGGCCCGTTCACCGAGGCCGAGGCGGCGGCGCGGTGACGGCAGCGGCGGCGTGCGGGGCCCTCGTCAGGCGCCCTCGATCCGGTAGCCGGCGCGGCTCTCGCGCGCCAGGAACGCGTTGGCCTGCGCGTCGCCCGTGATCTCGCGCTTCACCGGATCCCAGGCGACCTCGCGTCCGAGGCGCATCGCGATGTTGGCGAGGTGGCAGATCTCGAGCATCCGGTTGTGCGACCAGACGTCGGAGATCGGCTGCTTCCTCGCGCGCATCGCGTCGATGAAGTTGGCGGTGTGGTTCTCGGCCACCGGCCCGCCATACACCGCCTCGATCGCCCCTTCGGGCAGCGGCCGCTCCTTCAACTCGTCGACCGGGGCGCCGGTGATCTTCCCGCGGTTGACGAAAAACCGCCCCTTCGTCCCCTCGAACAGGATCCCGTTGTCACCGGCGCTGGTGATCAGCATCTCCACGTCGCCGGGCATCGCCGCGCGAATCGTGAACTCGGTCGCCGCGTTGTAGCGGTCGGCGACCGTCGGGTGGCCGTCGGTGTAGGGGACCGGCAGCGTGTACTCCAGCGGCGTGATCCGGCTCGGGCCGGTGTCGGTGGCACCCAGCGCCCAGCAGGCGATGTCGACGTGATGCGCTCCCCAGTCGGTGAGCTTGCCGCCGGAATACTCGTGCCAGTTGCGGAACGAGTAGTGGCAGTTGCTGAACAGCGGCACGCCGCCGCCGTAGCCCTCGCGGAGCTGCGGCAGCGCCCGGTAGGGCACCGCGGGGGCGGGGCCGAGCCAGGTGTCCCAGTCGAGGCCGCTGGGCACCGGAGCCTCGGGGATCTCCGGCGACGGCTCCATGCCGTTGATTCCGCAGGTCACCTTCCTGACGGTGCCGATCCGGCCGTCGCGGACCAGTGCCACGGCTTGGAGGAACCGACCGTCCGATTCGGTGCGCTGCATCGTGCCCACCTGGAAGACACGGCCCGTCTCCTTGACGACGCGCTCGATAAGCTTCCCCTCGTCGATCGTGAGCGTCAGCGGCTTCTCGCAATACACGTCCTTGCCGGCGCGCAGCGCCTCGACGGCGATCTTCGTGTGCCAGTGGTCGGGAGTGGCGATCATCACCGCGTCGACGTCCTTGCGGTCGAGCACGCGGCGGTAGTCGGCGTAGGCGTCGGGCTTGCGGCCCTGCGCCTTTTCGACGTTGGCGACATGGTGGGCGAGGACGCCGGCATCGACGTCGGCCAGCGCCGCGAAGTCGGCGAACTTGATCGACTTGCGGGTGATCTCCCAGCCCTGGTTGCGGAGGCCGATCGTGGCGAACACCGGCCGGTCGGCCGGCGAATCGGCGGCGAGGGCGACGCGGGTGATCGGGGCGAGCGATCCACCAAGCAGCGCTCCCGAGCGGGCGAGAAACCGACGCCTGGAATCACGACTGGCTGCCATCGTCAGGGCCTCCTCGGTCGAGAGTGACTTCCGCCATCGGGCACTGCACCCTGGCGGGCGGGAAGAGAATACCAACCCGCGTCGACGAGGCGTCGGTGAGCATCGGGCGGGAAGTCGTGCGCCCCTCGCACGGGGCCTCCGGGCCGGCTATCCTCGCCGCCGGCGGGAAGCCGGGCCCCGGCACGGAGTGCGACACGATGCAGCGAGACGACGGCGATTCCCCGGCGATCGACGGCGTCGCCACCTCCGCGCCAACCCCCAACCTCACCCCCCTGCCGTGGCGGCTCGGCCTGGCCGGGGCGTTCCTCGCGCTCGTCGGCCTGGCCACCGCGGTCCAAGGCTCGATCGGCCCGAAGGGCACGGCACTGGTCGGCTGCGTGGCGTTCCTCGTCCTCGCCGCCGCGGCGTCGACGAACCTCCGCGCCGTCAACTGGCGGACCGTCGTCGGCGGAGTGCTACTCCAGGTGGCGCTCGCCGTCCTCGTGATCCACGGCAGCGTCACGCTCGGCGGCACGGTGTGGTCGGTGCGCGGGCTGTTCGAGGCGGTCGGCGAGGTCGTCAAGGCGTTCATCGGGTTCTCCGACGAGGGGGCGAAGTTCGTCTTCGGCAACCTCGCCAATCCCGGCGACATCGCCCTCAATCCGGGCAAAGAATTCCTGTTCATGTTCGCCTTCAAGGCGCTGCCGCCGATCCTCTTCGTGTCGGCGTTCTTCACCGTCCTCTACCACTTCGGCGTCCTCCAGGGGATCGTCCGCGTGTTCGCGCGGGTGATGGTGTTTCTCCTGGGCACCAGCGGCGCCGAGACGCTGTCGGTGGCCGCCAACGTGTTCATGGGCCAGACCGAGGCGCCGCTGATCGTCAAACCCTACGTGCCGCGGATGACGCGCTCCGAGCTGGCGACGCTGATGGTCAGCGGCTTCGCCCACATCTCCGGCGGGATGATGGCGGTCTACATCAACTACGGCGCCGATCCGGTCGCCGTCCTCACCACCTGCGTGATGGCCTGCCCCTGCAGCCTGTACCTCGCCAAGCTGATCTTTCCGGAGACCTCGAGCCCCGAGACGAGCGGCCTGACGCCGCATACCGACGTCAAGAGCCCCTACGTCAACGCCGTCGACGCCGCCGCCGCCGGCACCGCCGACGGCCTCCGGCTCGCGCTCAACGTGGCCGCGATGCTGATCGTGTTCATCGCCTTCGTGGCGATGTTCGACGGGCTGCTGTCGTGCCTCAAGCCGCTGCTCGGCTGGGTCGGGCTGCCGACGGCGTGGATCCCCGACGGCCTCTCGCTGCGGATGATCTTCGGGTGGCTGTTCGCCCCGGCGGCGATGCTGATGGGGGTCGAGCCGGCCGACCAGCAGCAGGTCGGCTCGCTGCTCGGCGCCAAGCTCGCGATCAACGAGCACTACGCCTACTTGGAGATGAAGAAGCTCCTCGCCGCCGGCGCGATGCAGCCGCGCTCGTTCGAATTGGCCGCCTACGCGCTGACCGGCTTCGCCAATTTCGCCTCGGTCGGGATCCAGCTCGGCGGCATCGGCGCGATCGCCCCGTCACGCCGCGCCGACCTCGCCAAGCTCGGTGGCCGGGCGTTGTTCGCCGGGTTCCTCGCCACGCTCCTCAACGCCGCGATCGCCGGCGTCCTGACCGGCCGCTGACGGCACCGCACACGCGGGGCGACCGACGGCACTGCGATTCGCGGCCGGTTCCGCCGCGCCGTCGCCCCCGGACCGGCTACGATGGCCCGAGAGGAGAGCCGCCCATGGAACCGCGTTCGACGCACGCCCGCAAGGAATACGAGCAGGGGGCGCTCGACGAGGCGACCGCCGACCGGCACCCGATCAGGCAGTTCGCCGTCTGGTACGACGCCGCCGTCGCCGCCGGCCTCCCCGAGCCCGAGGCGATGACGCTCTCGACCGCGACCCCCGACGGCCGCCCCTCGGCACGGATCGTCCTCCTCCGCGGGTTCGACGACCGCGGCTTCTGCTTCTTCACCAACTACGACAGCCGCAAGGGGCGCGAGCTCGCCGCCAACCCCCATGCGGCGCTGACGTTCCACTGGGCCTCACTCGAACGGCAGGTGCGGATCGAGGGGCGTGTCGAGCGGACGAGTACCGCCGAGAGCGACGCCTACTTCGCCAGCCGCCCGAGCACGTCGCGGATCGGCGCGTGGAGCTCGCCGCAGAGCGAGGTGATCGCCGGGCGCGACGCCCTCGAGGAATTGTTCGCCCGGTTCCGGGCCGAGCATCCCGTCGACGAGGCGATCCCGCGGCCGGAGAACTGGGGCGGGTTCCGCCTCGTGCCCGAGCGGATCGAGTTCTGGCAGGGACGGCCGAGCCGCCTCCACGACCGGCTCCGCTACCGCCGCGGCGCCGACGGCTGGATCATCGAGCGCCTCGCCCCCTGAGCCGGGCCGAAGGAGCCGTATGGCCGGTTCGGAGCCGTCGTTTCCCCGTCTGCCGGGGCCGGCGGTCGGGCGATCGATGTCTTCGAGAACGCATGCCGCGAAAGGCCTCGTCGCTGTGGAGAGCAAGCGCGCGGGAACTCGCGCTTCACGAGCCCCGCCTGCTCGGCGGCGCCGAGCGAACGGTAGGCGTCCGGCGTCACCGCGATGCCCCGCTCACGATCCCGGTACACCTCCCGTGCCCCCGCCGTCTCAGGCAAGGAGCTCGCGCACCACGCGGGCGCCGGTCACCTCGGGGTCGGTGAGCCGTTCGGCTCGGCCGGCGTGCGGAAACGACAGCCGGGTGTGGTCGATGCCCAGCTGATGGAGGATCGTGGCGTGCAGATCGGGCACGCTCACGCGCCCCTCGACCGCCGCATACCCCAGGTCGTCCGTTGCCCCGTGGACGTGCCCCGCGCGGAATCCGCCGCCGGCGAGCAGCAGGCTGAAGGCATGGCGATTGTGGTCGCGGCCGTCGGCGTTCTCCGTGATCGGCAGGCGGCCGAACTCCCCCGCCCACATCACGATCACCTCGTCGAGCAAGCCGCGTTGCTTGAGGTCGGTGACAAGCGCGGCGCTCGGGCCGTCGACCTGCCCGCAGATCGTGCGCAGCCCGGTGGCGAGACGATCGTGGTTGTCCCACGGCTGGAACGACGGCTTGAGCGGCGGGAAGATCTGCACGAACCGCACCCCGGCCTCGACCAGCCGCCGGGCCATCAGACAGCGGCTGCCGTAGCCGGCCGTCGCGGGATCGTCGAGGCCGTACAGCCGCCGCGTGTAGGCACTCTCCCCCGACAGGTCGAGCAGCGCCGCCGCCGAGGCCTGCATCCGAGCGGCGAGGGCGAAGTTCTCGATCCGTGCCTCGAGCTCCGACTCCCCCGGATGCTCGCGGAGATGCGCCTCGTTGAGCGCCTCGAGCAGCCGGCGCGACCGCGCTTGGAGTGCGGCGGTCGGCTTCCGCGGCGACTCGAGGTGGAGCACCGGCGTCCCCTGCGACGCCAGCTCGGTTCCCTGGTAGACGGCCGGCAGCCAGCCGTTCGACCAGACCATCTTGCCGGAGGTGTTGTAGCCGGCCGGATCGCGGAGCACGACGTAGGCCGGCAGGTCGCGGTTCTCGGTGCCGAGCGCGTAGGTGATCCACGACCCCATCGCCGGGCGGCCGGCGAACACCTTGCCCGTCTGCAGCGTGTTGAGCGCGAACGGATGGTTGTTGTTGTCGGTGTGCATCGAGCGCACGAGGCACAGGTCGTCGGCCACCGCACCGAGCCGGGGGATGACTTCGGAAAACTCCATCCCCGACTGCCCGTGCCTCGAGAACCGGAACGGCGTCCCGAGGAGGACGTTCTTGTTGCCGAGCTGGAACGTCTCCACCGTGCCCGGATGGGGCTGCCCGCTCCGCTTCGACAGCTCCGGCTTGTGGTCGAAGAGATCCATCTGCGACGGCCCGCCGTTCTGGCAGAGCTGGATCACCGCCTTCGCCCGCCCGGGGGAGTGGCCGGGGCGCGGGGCGAGGGGCGAAGCTGCTGCGGCCGTCGGGGCGCCGTGCCCCTTGTCGGCGACGAGCGCGGCGAGGACGAGGCCGCTGAACGAGCCCCCCAGGCTTGCCAGC
>VGZO01000019.1 GCA_016872555.1 Planctomycetota bacterium | reverse complement strand
CAGGGTGTCGCGGAGCATGCCCCGGCCGCCGCCGGTGAGGTACAGCGCCGCCGAGCTGCCGACGGCGTCGCGCGAGCGATCGACGAGCGTGCGGATCGCCCCGCGGAGCCCCCAGCCGATGCCGACGGTGATCGCTTCGGTCGTCGACCGCCCCGGCGGGGGCGGCGGGGCATCCAGCGGCGTGTGGACTTCCGGAAGGAGGCTCGTGCCGGTGGCCAGCGCCCGGGCGAGAAGCGTCGGGCCGGGGAAGATCGCCCCGCCGAGAAAGGCCCCGTCGGCCGCCACGCAGCCGACGGTCGCCGCCGTGCCGCAGTCGACGATCACCGCCGGCCGGCCGCGCTCGAGCCGGGCCACGGCCGCCGCCGCGGCGAGCCGATCGATGCCGACCCTGTCGGGCGCCGCCAGCCGGACCTCGAGTGGCAGATCGGCCGGGCCGATGAACCGGATCTCGAGCGCATGTCCCCGCGCCACCGCGAGACGGGCCACGACCTCTTCGAGCCGGGCGGCGGCGGCGACATTCACACTGCCGACAAGCAGGAGCCCTGCCCCAGGCGCGGCACCTGCGATGAACCGGGCAAGCGCGTCGGTCGCAGGAGCGTCTGCAGCCAGCGCGTCGGCAGCCAGCGCGTCTGCAGCCAGCGCGTCTGCAGCCAGCGCGTCTGCAGCCAGCTCGCGGGCGACCAGATCGAGGCGCGCGGCGAGCCCCGGGCCGTGCGGATCGAGGGCCGCCAGCTTGATCCGCGAATTGCCGACATCGGCGACAAACACCCGCGCGGCAGCGGGAGACGGGCGCGGAGGCGCCGGGTCGCGGGGCGTCATCGGGGGCGATCCTGCGCTGGCGCGGCGGCGTCGGGCGGGCTGTCGAGCTGGCGGACGACGGCGTGGAGCAGCCGGTCGAGCCCGGCACCGGTGACGGCACTGACGGCGAGCACGGGGCGGCCGAGCTCCGCTTCGAGGCGCTCGCGGATCTCCGCGGAGCCGGGCAGCTCGGCCTTGCTGACGATCGTGATCTCGGGGCGAAGGGCGAGGAGCGGATCGTAGGCCGCCAGCTCGGCGCGGATCGTGCGGTGGTTGGCGAGCGGATCGGAGCCGTCGAGCGGAGCCGGCTCGACCACATGGACGAGGATCCCGGCGCGCTCGACATGCCGGAGAAACTCGTGCCCCAGCCCCGTGCCGGCGTGCGCCCCCTCGATCAGCCCCGGGAGGTCGGCGAGGACGAAGCTCCGGTCGCGGTCGATCGCCACGATCCCGAGCATCGGCGATTTGGTGGTGAAGGCGTAGTCGGCGATCTGCGGCCGGGCGCGCGAGAGGCGCGAGAGGAGCGTGCTCTTGCCGGCGTTGGGGAGGCCGACCAGGCCGACGTCGGCGATCACCTTCAGCTCGAGTGCCAGCCGCCGCGCCTCCCCCTTGCCACCGGGGGTGGTCGTCCGCGGGGCGCGGTTGGTGGACGACTTGAAGTGGACGTTGCCGAAGCCGCCGGCCCCTCCCTGCGCCGCCACGAGCCGGTCGCCGGGGCGGGCGAGATCGCGGAGCACCAGGCCCGTCTGCTCGTCGGTGACGATCGTGCCGGGGGGCACGAGGAGGACGATGTCCTCGGCCGAGCGGCCATGGCAATTGGCCGGGCCGCCCGGTTCGCCATGCGGGGCACGCCACTGGGCCCGGTGGGCGAGTGCGGCGAGCGAATCGACCCCCGCCTCGGCGGCGAGGATCACGCTGCCGCCGGCACCGCCATCGCCGCCGTCGGGGCCACCGCGCGGCACGTACTTCTCGCGGCGGAAGCTGCCGCTGCCACGGCCGCCGTCACCGGCCACCACCTCGATCCGCACCCGGTCGACGAACATCGCACACTCGGATCGACGACCGCGCGGAAGTGCGGCGGAAGTGCGTCAGCCTTGGCCGGCGACGACGTTGACGCGACGGCCTTCCCGGTCGAAGCCGACGACGCCGTCGACGAGGGCAAACAGCGTGTAGTCGGTGCCCATGCCGACGTTGCGCCCGGGCTGGAACTTCGTCCCGACCTGGCGCACGAGGATGTTGCCGGCGCGGACGGTCTGCCCGGCAAACTTCTTCACCCCGCGCCGCTGGGCGTTCGAATCACGGCCGTTGCGACTGGAACCCTGACCTTTTTTGTGGGCCATGACACGATCCCGGGGGACGAAGGAAATCACCTGCCACAGAGAGCTTACTCCGGGTTTTCGTAGCGGAAAACCCAACCGTGGTCAATTCCCTCCCCCGCTCCCGTGGCGGTGGCGTAGAGCGACTCGCCTTCGGCTCCGAACAGGCCCCCGATGAGCCGGGCGCGTGTGGCGGCGTCGGACTCGCCGTCGATCAGCGTCCGCGCGAAGTCGAAGCCGGTGAGCGGCCCGGCCGTCGCCAGCGGGCGCCGGTCGAGGTCGAATTCGTCGAGGACCGCCTCGCCGCGGGCCAGCGCCACTTCGTCGGCGAGGTCGTCGATCCGCCGCGCGGCCGGGCCGAACAGGTCTGCCGTGAGGGCCTCGCGCCGCGCCGGGTCGCGCGTTTTCTCGATCGCGCCAAGCACCGCCGCCACACCGGCCAACGGCTTCCCGGCGAGCTGCTCGGGCGTCGTGCCCAGCGCCGTGAGGCCTGCCCGGCGGGCGGCATCGGCCTGTGGATCGACCGGGCCGACCAGCGCCCTGGTCGCGTCCTCGAGCTGGCCGATGGCGAGGTCGCCGAGCAGATCGCGCAGGGCACGGCCGCGCGCCGGGGCGTCGGGGAGCGTGGCGAGGCGGTCCACGACCAGCGCCAGCGGAGCCAGCGAGCGCGGGGCGTCGTCCCCTTCGGCAGCCGGCGGCGGCGGGTCGAGCAGGTCGCCCCAGGTCAGGCCCAGCGCCTCGAGGCCGCGCGGCGGATTCGATTTGACCACCGCGGGGCGCGCGGCGATGGCGAGGAGCTTCGAGCCGAGGGTCCGCGTCTCGTAGAGGCCGGCGTGGCCGATGCTCATCTGCTCGACCGCTTCGTCGCGGTCGTCGCCGGGGCGCCAGAAATCGAGCCGCAGGCTCTCCAGCGCGTATTCCTCGCCGCGGCCGGGGATCGACTCGGGGGTGAATGTTGCATCGGCGCGCTGCCGCCAGCGGATCGCGTTGGTAAGGCCGCGGATGTAGATCGAGAAAAAGTCGATCCGCGGATCGACATCCTCCCACGTGGCGATCCCCCACCGTTCGCCGCCGGGGGGAATCGCGCTTGCCGCCATGCTCGCGCTGTCGAACACCGGCTGGTCGGGAGCCCCGCCGAATTCGCGGGCGCGGATCGCGTCGACCGCCGTCGGGATCAGCCGGTCGAGGTAGGCCCGGTAGGAGGTCGCTCCCTCGGACGCCGACAGCCCCTCGACGCTCTCGAGGACCATGTGGGGGATGAACCGCACCGGCATCTGGACCGGCTCGGTGGTGAGCTTCGTCATGTCGCCCCCCTCGCCGACGACGCGCCGGGCGCCGGTGTTGCGGACGCGGTACACGAGGTACCAGACGCGCTTGCGGCGCATGCGGAGGTCGGCAGCGGGGATGTCGACGTCGATCTGCCGCGGCGGCTTGAACGCGAATTCCAGGCACCACACGTCGCGGAGAAACTCACGGTTGACGCCGCGGCCGACGAACGTGCTCCCCGGGGGGGCCTGCTTCGGCTCCCACACCCGGTCGGGAAACCCGCGTGTGATCTCGGGGATGTCGGCGCGCTGCAGCGGATCGTCGGCGGAGCGGTCGGAGGGGATCACCGTCAGCACGCCGGGGGCGAGGCGACGAAACCCGGTCGGCGGTGCATCTTGGGCCCGGGCGACAGCGGCGGTTGAGGCCGGCAGGAGCGCCGCGACGACCACGAGGCTGGCAAACCCGGGGTACGCGACGGCAAGACGGTGTGGCATCGAACGCCTCATCCTCGGAAGAGTGCCGGGAGCTCGCCTCCCGGGGGACCGAAAACCCCGCCGTGCCGGCACCGACCCCAGGCCGCACAGTTGCCGAACGATACGAAATAGAAGGGTTTTCAGCGAAAAACCTCAGATCTTTCCTTTTTTCGCCATTTTTTCTTGCTTACCCAAAACCCCAAAGGCAGACTTTTCCGTGCCGGCGAGAAACGGCCTGCCTTCCCCCGTGGGGAGCTGGGTCCCTTCCGGGCATCGACCGCGAAACCGGTCGCGGGCTCGAAAACTGCTCTCCACCAGCCAGGCCGGACGATTCACACTCCGCCCCCTTCCGCAGGAAGCATTCCACGCATGGCCAGTGTCCGCCGCTCGTCGTCGCGTTCGGTCGCTTCCGGCGTGCGGGCCGCTCCGGTCGCGTTCGTGTCGGCCGAGGCCTTCGACTCCACGGGCATCCTCGTCGGCATGGACCCCTCTGCCTCGTGCTACTGGTGGCTGCCCGATCTCGGGGCCCCGGCAGCCGTTCCCGAGCGGTCGACGGGGTCGGGGCTGCCGCTGTCCCTCACCGTGACCTCCGGTCCGGTCGCCGCTCCTCAGGCCGCCCGCCGCGCTGCGTCGAGCGCCACCGCCGCCGCCTGATCGATCTCGGCGGCGAGATTGCCGTAGTCCTCGGCTCCGTGCGAGTCGGGAGCGTAGTCGAAGATCGACCGGCCGAAGCTCGGGGCCTCGGCCAGGCGGATGTTGCGCCGAATCCGGGTGGCGAACACCCGCGCGTCGCGCCACGCCCGGTGCCGCTCGGCCGCGGCGCCGAAAAACGCCTCGACGTCCCGGCCGATCTCCTGCGCCAGCCGCGTGCCCGACTCGTACAGGCAAAACACCACCCCGAGCACTGCCAGCCGCGGGTTGACCCGGTCGGCGACCAGCTCGACCGTCTCGAGCAGCTTGCTCACGCCATGGAGGGCGAGGAAATGGGGCTGGAGCGGGAGGAGGACGCTGTCGACCGCCGCCATGGCGTTGAGCGACAGCAGGCCGAGCGACGGGGGACAGTCGATGATCAGGTAGTCGTAGGGGGCCGGGCCTGAGCCGGAGCAGGCCGGGTCGTCGGCGAACCGGCGCGCGAGGATCGACTCCCTCCCCGGCTGGCCGGCGAGCGCCACCTCGGTGGCCGACAGGTCGATGTGCGACGGCACGAGCCAGAGGTTTTCGGCGGCGACGACCGTGGCGTCGGCGAGCGACACGCCGCCGGTGAGGACGTCGAATGCCGACAGCCGATGGCTTCCCGGCTGGACACCGACATGGAGCGTGGCGTGGGCCTGCGCGTCGAGGTCGACCAGGCACACCCGGCGACCGGCCCGCGCCAGGCCGACGGCGAGGTTGACCGACGTCGTCGTCTTGCCCACGCCCCCCTTCTGGTTGGCGACCGCGATCGAACGCATGCGTCTCTCCTCGTCGGGCTGCGCGCCGGTGCAGCCGCCGGTCCCATGGCGCGGTCGCGCCGGCGGGGGGGAGGATAGGCTGACGCCCCCGACCACCAAAAGGGCGATTTTTACGGCGTTTCCGCGGAAGTGGTGGCTTCGATCCAGTCGGCGATCCCGCGCCCGATCCGGCCGACCGGAAGCACCCCCGGCCGCCCCACCACCGTGAGGCGCCGCGGTACACCGCCCCCACCGTCGAAGCACAGCGCGACGGCCCTCCCGTCGCCGGTATCCACTTTGGACACGGGGTCCCTCGAGAACACGAGCACGTGGCTCCAGCCGGAGTCGGCCGCCTCACCGCCGCCACCGTCACCGTTGGACGCCGTCCCGGCGAGGAAATTCGCGTCCTCGACCAGACCGCGGCGCAGATGGACCAGCCCCCGCGCGGCACTGACATCCCGGCGCGCGGCTGCCAACCACGTGCCCGGGCGATCTCCGGGGCGGACGCCGGACCACAGCTCGACATGCGGCGCCGTAGTGATCGCCCTGGCGACCTCGGCACCATAGAAGCCCAGACACCGCCTGGTTTGGCCGCGCTGCCAGGCGATCCCGGTGATTCCCGCAGCGATTCCGAGGGCCACCAGGCCGGCCACGAGCCGCCGCCCCGACGATGCCGGCGTGACCGCACCGCGGTTCTGGGAGACGTCGGGGAAGGGTCGCGGGTATGTCATCGGGGGTGCGTTCGGGTGCGGGATGGCGCGGCCGCGCTCGAGCCGATCGCCGCGGTGGCGAGGGTATACTCTCGTGACACGGTAGGCGGACCGGAGTGGATAGCCGATCCCCTGCCAGCCTGCGACAGGACGATCCATGCCCAACGCCTTCGACCCGTACCGGGAGGCTCTCGTCGTCGAGGCCCGCACGGTGTGGCCCGGGGACTACGACGAGTGGTCCGCGACCGACCGAGAGCGGGTCGAAGCGGCCCTCCACGCGACCCCCCAGGAAGCCTCGGATCTCGACTACTGCCGGGTGCACTCCGGCTTCGCCCGGGTCGTGACCGTCACCGCCGACGATCTCGCGCGCCTCGGCGCAGGCTGACCCGTGACGCTCCACGAGCGGGTGATCCGCTTCGCCGACGACGGTGCCCGCGGACGGGCCGCTCCAGCGGTCAGCCGGGTTTTCGTCGGGATTGGTGCGGTTTCCCGACTACTCGACGGGGTGGCGGAAGCGGGCGCCCGGCGCGGTGTCGTGATCGCCGACGGTGCGGTCGCGGCCACCGTGGCTGTGGAGGTCGAATCGGCCCTGTCGGCGCGGGGCCTGACGACGGCGCTGATCGCGGTCCCGGCCGGTGAGACGAGCAAATCGGCCGCGGAAGCGGTGCGGTTGTGGGAGGCCCTCGCCGGCCTTCCAGCCGACCGGGCGACGCACGTCATCGCCGTCGGGGGGGGAGTGGTCGGGGATCTCGCCGGGTTCGTCGCGGCGACGTTCGTCCGGGGGCTTCCGGTGTGGCAGGTGCCGACGACGCTCGTCGCCCAGGTGGATAGCGCGATCGGCGGCAAAACAGGGATCAATCTCGCCGCCGGCAAGAATCTGGTGGGGGCGTTTTGGCAGCCCGTCGGCGTGGCCTGCGACCCGGCTTCGCTCGCGACGCTCCCGGACCGCGAATACCGCAGCGGCCTGGCCGAGGTCGTCAAATACGGCGTGATCCTCGACAGCGAGCTGTTCGTCTGGCTGGAGGGATCGGTCGATTCGATCCTCGCCCGGGAGCCGGCGGCCATTTCCCACCTCGTGGGCCGCTGCGTGGACCTCAAGGCCACCGTCGTGGGGGCGGACGAATTCGAGCGGTCCGGTCTGCGGGCGATCCTCAATTACGGCCATACGATCGGCCACGCCATCGAGAATCTGGCCGGATATGGCCGGTTGCTCCACGGCGAGGCGGTCGCAATGGGGATGACCGCTGCCGCCCGGCTGGCCCTTGCCACGGGGCGGTTGCCGGTCGAGATCGCCCGCCGCCAAGCTGCCCTCCTGGCCCGGTTCGGCCTTCCGCTGGCCCCTGTCGGTATCGCGGGGCTGTCGGTGGAGGGGATCGTCGAGGCCCTGTCCCGCGACAAGAAAAGCCTCCACGGCCGGGTCCGGTTCATCCTGCCGACAGACCTGGGGCACGTCGGCATCGTCGACGATCTCGATTCCGGGCTCGTCCGTGAGGTCGTGGCGGACCTGCTGTCCGGTAGCTGACCGGCCGCTTTCCCGAGTTTCTCGGTTGCCGATCGGGTCGGCGGCCGAACCTGAGCGCCGATCCAGGCCGCCAAGCGGCGACCGCACGGGTCATGGGGTGAGTACCTCACTGCCATCCAGCAACCCGTGGAAAAAGTGACCGGCCGCCGGATGCGGCCGATGGCGACCCGGGAAACCCTCGGCGTTTCCCGCGGTCGCTCAAGTGGACAAAGGCCATGGAGGGCTTTGTCCACGGACAGCCAGGGGTGGGGCGATTCACACCACCCACTGGGGCAATTCGAACCGGACGCGGGACACTCTCCGACCCGGTGGACGCCAGGCGATAGGAACGAATACCCGAGCGAGCAGCCAAAAAACGGACTGTTTTACGCATTCCACGGAAAAAAAGACCTGATATAGCTCCAACCGCGAGGTTTGGCACACCACCTGCACATGTTCCATCAGCCCCGCTGTTCGGTCGGTCCCGCTCAGTGGGACCGGCCGGTTACCGACCGCAGGGCGGCATATGGAGGACTTGGTCATGAATGGCTCGCACATCGCCCAGGGCGTCTCGGTCGGCAAGGTCGGCAACGGCGCTGACTTGGCTTGGTTCACCCGTTCCGACTGCCTCCTGTGCCTCCTGCCGATCTCGCTGTTTCTCCCGATCCTGTCGTTGATCTGAGCTCCGCTCCTGCTGGTGGCCGGCGACGCTGGTGGTCGCCGGATGGCACTGCGGCTGGTACGCGCTGCCGGCGGCCCTGCGCCGCCGCCCTGCGACGGTCCGGCCGTGGGAACGATGCGAATGGTTTTCCATCGTGCGACCGCACCCGACGGTGCCGGTCCCAAGGAGGTCATCATGTCGACTTCAGATCGCCCCGCGGCAGCGAATGACACGCAGCAGCACGGCGGTCCCGATTCCGCATCTCACCCGGCCCCGTCGCGGATCCGGGAGGTCGTGATCGTCGACCCGGCGATTCACCACTACGGCGACTTCGTCGGGTCGGCACGGAAGGGGCTGATTGGCCTCCACTTCTGTGCCGACGGCCGGGCGGCGATGCGGATGGCGAAGCGCTTCCGGTCCGACGTCTGGCTGATCGCCGGCGAACTCCCCGACATGTCGGGCTTCGACCTGCTCGACATGCTCGCCGAAGACATCGAACAGAGCAGCGTCGATCCGCTTCGCAGCGGGTCGAGCGTGTCCCTCGGGCACCTCGACGAGGTGGCCAAGTCGCGGGTTTACGTCGTTGCGGAAGAGTATCGCATCGAGGATGAGCAGCGGGCCCTGGCCGCCGGTGTCACTGGGTATCGCGTGCGTCCCGTCACCCTCGACGTGCTCGACCCCGCCGGTCTGGTACCGCCACAGACCAAGATCCCCGCCCAGGTCCGCGGCTGAGCCCGGTTGTGCCCCGGCAGGTCCCACCGTTCCACATATCCCTGTATCCCTCTTCGGTCGATCCCCGTAAGGAGTCTCGCCATGTCCAGCGAAACGTATGCAGAGGTCCTCCGGATCGCGATCATTGACCCCAACTTCGACGACCACACCGTGCTGGCTTCCGAAGCCCGTTCGGGATCGCTCGAAATGCACTATCGCTCCAGCGGTGCCGAGGCCCTTCGCCTCGCCCGCGGCCGGGAGTTCGACGCGTGGATCGTGGCTGCTGAGCTCGACGACATGCACGGCTCCGATTTCGCCGGCCTGCTCCAGGAGCGGGTCGCTGCCAGCATGACCGCCACCCCGGCCGAGCGAGTGCCGCGGGTGCTGATCATCGGCGGCGACGGCCGCGACGGGATCGCGATGCCGCTGTCGGCCAGCGCCGTCCGAGAGGCAGTCGTCGGCTCGACCGTGACCACGGCCAGCGCGTGGTGGCAGCACGTTCCCGCCCTGCCGCTGGGCATGACCGCTGCGATGATGGCCGTGGCAATGCTCGTCGTCGGCTGACCCACTCGGGACCGGGCTCACGACTGCCGCGCTCACCAGCGGGCCTCGACGGACATGCCGCCGAGATCTGCCATCGGCATCGGCACGAGGCTGATGTCCATCCCGGCGTACTGCCACTCCGTGCGGTCCACGGCCACGGCACTCGCCCAGGCGAGGTACCAGCCGAGAAACGCCTGCGACGGATAGTGGGCGTTGTCGGTGACCCGGGAGAAGGCGACGAAGGTCGAGCAGACCAGCAGTCCTCCCTTCGCCCACGGGCTTTCCGCCATCTCGGCGGCGGCCAGGAAGGGGATGGCGCCGACGAACGCATGGCCGCTGACGCCATTGTTGTCGTTGAAAAAATGCCATTTGCTCCCCGCCGGGCTTTCTCCGGGCCGCGATGCCCCGGTGGCGAGCTGGAGGACGTACACTGGCGCTGCGCCGACGACGAACATCCGCAGCGACCGTGACCCCCACTCGCCGATCACGTCCCCCGTCGGACGCCCCTCGAGAATCAATCCCGTCGCCGCGGCGGCGCCGAACACCGACAGCGCGTAGCGCCCCTCGCCGATGTCCTTGCATCCCGAGAAGAACTTCCCCAGGTCGGTCGGGGTGACGCTCTGCTGCCAGGCGGTCTGCACGGTGGTGTCGAACCCGGTGTTGGCCATCAACGCTCCCGCGCCGAACGCGGCCGCCATGCAGACGAGCGCTTCGTCGTCGTAGAAGTGACGCTGATCGGCGAGCAGTTTGTGCAGCGTGCGGGAAACCCGCGGAAAGCGGCTACCCGCCCAGGGCGGCCCGCCGCGCGGCGCCGGATCGCTCCAGGTTTCGGCCGGGAAGACGGGTACGTCGGGTAAGGGCACGACGGCGGCGTCGGCGACGACCAACGACACCGCTAAAGCGCCGATCCCGGCAGACGCGGTCGACGGGTTCCAGGCCCACGCGACACCCCCTGCTCCGGTCGCGGACAGTCCGTCGGTATCGTCACCCGTGCCGATCGTCGCCGTCTCGACGACCGTATCGACCCAGGCCCCGTCGGCAACCGGGCGAATCCGGGCCACGACCCGCTGGCGTCGCGGGAGGGGGTGCCACTCCGCTCCGTCCGCGTCCGGGGGAACTTCGAACCACGCCGAGCGCACGAGCCCCGGGCCGGGGGGGTCACGCGACAGATCGGGGGCGACGGTGGACACGATCGGCCACTCGCCACCGACCGCCTCGATCGTCTGCAGCCACAGCGAATGCGGCGCGATCCCCCGGAGAAACGCGCTCTCGGCCTCCGACGCCTGAATTCCGTCGGCGCCGAGGGCCAGGCCGCCGGCCAGCGTCAAGCACAGGGCGCGGCATCGAAACGTCCGGCGCCGGATGCCCCCGTCGCACGTCCGGGCAGTCCGCTCACGCTGCGACCGGCGCTCCAGTCGCCCCGCACCGCGGTCGGCCGGGGGGGCATCGCGGCGCCGCGCGGGGCGGGAATCTCGTGGCGGATGAGGCATGCGGCAGGCACCCCGGGGGGGCGGACTGTCCCAGCCCTGCTCCGGTCCGACAAGGGCTGTTTGCCCCGGGTTCGACCGGCGTGGCAGCCAGCCTCCCCATCTTTCATGCCCCACCCGGTCAGCCCCCGCCTCCCAGCGCTGCCGGCAGCATCGCGAGCAACTGCGGCAGCGACGACTGCCCCCTGGCACGGGAGCCGTACATGCCGACCACGCCGCTGGCGAGGCGCTCGCCGCCGGCATGCCAGGGAAACCACGCCGGCACCATCCAACTCGACAGCGGCGCCCGCAGCACGGTGTTGTGCACGAGCGGCAGGAAGTGCGGATCGTGGACCCAGCCGATGCCGCTGCCCGGTTCGGCGAGCGTGGCGCCGGGGAACCCCCCCCAGGGCACGCTCGTCGTCGCATAGGCCAACGCCGACCAGGTGTTGACCGCCACCGTGCCGTATTCGAGGTGCTCGACGAGCAGATCGGCACGCCGGGCGTCGTGGGGGGAGAGGCCACGTGGCAGCGTCACGCTCGCGGCGAGCGTGCCGGGCAGACGGCGGCAGAGCTCGGTCGCCCGCGCACAGAAATCGTCGATGCCGGACGCGTCGAGCGGCACCTCGGCGGCCACCGGCACGAACCACTCGCGATCGAGCAGTGTGCCGTCGCGGGCCGGGTCGATCCCCTGCCGCAGCACCCAGGGAAGACTGCCGTCGGCGGGCGCCGCGGTGCCCGTCGCCTGCTCCCAGAGAGCGGCCGCCCCGGGATACCAGGCTTGCCGGGCCGGGGCAGCGGCCAGCCGCCTGGCGACGGCGGCGAGGAAGGCCTCGCGCTGGTCCCATCCCCGGCAGGTGACCAGACACTTGGTGGCGATGCAGTTGAACGACGTGTTGTTGAGGATCGACGCCGCGACGCAATCGGCCTGCCGCTTCAGTTCGGCGGCCGAGTAGCGCGCCGGCAGGACGATCCATGGCGTCACGTTGCCCAGTTCGCAGGTGATCGGCTTCGACAGGCGGGGCACGTCGCCGGCACGGTGGGGACCGCGGCAACCCCAGACGAGCGCGTCGAACGCCGCCTCACCGCCGGTGAGATGGACGTGCCCGACGCCCGGCTCGGCGACCAGCGCCGCCGCCACGTCGGTGCCTCCGGGAACGATCTCCAGCAGGTCGGCCTCGATCAGCGGCGCCAGCGCCCGCCGGAAGACCGGCTCGAGCGCGGCATGGACCGGATGCGGCTTGAGGACAACGCTGCGGCCATGCTCGAAGATCTGGCTGATGCCGTCGCCGACAGACAAGGCGGTGACGTTACCGGCACCGAGCACCACGGCGACGCCACCGGCGGCGCTCCGCCGGGCGGCTTCGTCGCGCCAGGCGCGCTCGAACGCCTCGGGGCCCCCCGGGTCGATGCAGCGGACGGTGGCCGTGTGGCCGCCGAAGATCGCCATGTCTGACAGCCCCGGCTCCGGCAGCACGTCGATCGCGACAAACCGCCGTCCGGCCGCGGCGGCGCTGAACCGCGGGGCGCCCGCAGCCGGCCGCGGCCTCCCCTCCGCCGCGATCTGCCCGAGGCAGCGGGCCGTGATCAGCAGGAGCCGCAGTGTCGCCAGCGGGCCGGTCGCGGTCTCCTCCGCCCGCGCCGTGCCGGCCGCCGGCGCGGGCGCGGCGGCGCGTTTGATGGCGACCGCCTCACGGACCCAGTCGGCGGCGGCGGTCGCCGTGCACCGCGCGGTCTCGATCGCCAGCCGCGCGCGTGCCGCGGGATCCCGACCGGCGTGCCGCGTGCTCCCGGTTGCGAGGCGCGACACCACCTGCTTCAACGACGAATCCACGATTGGTCCCCCGCTCGGTTCGGTCGGCATCGATCCGGTGCATCGTAGCTTTACCGTGGCCAAAGCCCTCCATGGCCTTTGTCCACTCAGGGACCGCGCGGAACGCCAGCGTCGGCCGCATCCAGCGGCCGTTTGATCTTTACCGTGGCCAAAGCCCTCCATGGCCTCGGGTGGCTCGGCCGTCTGGTAGTCTGTCCAGCTTCCGTCTCACCCCAGGTGCGCTCGTGCCACGGACGGCATCCACGTACGACCACCGGCCCGATGCCTGCCCGCCTCCCGGCGACGGCGCCGGCCCGCCGGCCGACGCCCGCGTGGCCGCGATCCTCCAACGCTGGTGGGGATTCGACAAGCTCCGCCCCCTCCAGGCCGACGCGATCGACGCCGCCCTCGGCGGCCGCGACTCGCTGGTCGTGATGCCCACCGGGGGCGGCAAGAGCCTGTGCTACCAGTTGCCCCCGTTGGTTGGCGATTCGACCGACGTGGTGATCTCGCCGCTGGTAGCGCTGATGAAGGACCAGGTCGACGGCCTCGAGGCGATCGGCTATCCCGCCGCAGCCCTCCACGGGGGCCTGTCGCCGGCGGAGCGCGGGCGGATCCGCGAGCGGCTTGCCGCCGGGGAGTTGCGCCTCCTGTTCACGGCGCCGGAGCGGCTGGTCAACACCGGCCTGCTCGACCTCCTCGCCACGGTCGGGGTCAAGCGGTTCGCGATCGACGAGGCCCACTGCATCAGCCACTGGGGGCACGATTTCCGCCCCGAATACCGGCAGCTGGCGCTGCTCCGCGAGCGCTTCCCGGCGGCCAGCCTCCATGCCTTCACGGCCACCGCCACGCCGCGCGTCCGCGACGACATCGTCGCCCAGCTGTCGCTGCGCCGGCCGACGGTCCTCGTCGGCACGTTCGACCGCCCCAACCTCTGCTACCGCGTCGTGCCACGGACCGACCGCAACGCCCAGGTGGCCGAGATCCTCGGCCGTCACCGCGGCGAGGCCTCGATCGTCTACTGCATCTCGCGCGCCGAGACCGAGCGGCTCGCCGCGCGGCTCGCCGCCGCCGGGTTCCTCGCCCGGCCCTACCATGCCGGTCTCGACCAGGGGGAGCGGCGCCGCACGCAGGAGGCGTTCGCCCGCGAGACGATCGACGTCGTCGTCGCCACCGTCGCCTTCGGGATGGGGATCGACCGCTCGGACGTCCGGCTCGTGCTCCACACCGGCCTCCCGAAGAGCCTCGAGGCCTACCAGCAGGAGACCGGCCGCGCCGGACGCGACGGCCTGGCGGCGGAGTGCGTGCTCCTCTATTCGTCGGCCGACGTGTTCAGCTGGGAGGCGCTGGTGCGCCGCAGCGCCGCCGAAGCCGAGCTCGGCGCCGACGAATCGGCGGCGCTCGTCGCCGGCCAGATGGAGCATCTCCATGCGATGCGCCGCTACGCCCAGGCCGCGCGCTGCCGCCATGCGGCGCTGTCGGAGTATTTCGGCCAGGCCTACCCCCCGGCGGCGTGCGGTGCCTGCGACGTCTGCCTCGGCGAAACCGACGCGCTGCCGGAGGCGACCGTCACCGCCCAGAAGATCCTCTCGTGCGTCGCCCGGGTGCAGCAGCGGTTCGGCGTCCGCCACGTCTGCGAGGTGCTGCGCGGGGCGCGCACCGAGGCGGTCCTGCGCCACGGCCACGACCGCCTCTCGACGTTCGGCCTGCTGCCGACGCTCGACCAGCGGACCGCCGAGAACCTCGTCCACCAGCTCCTCGACCTCGAGCTCCTCGACCGCTCAGGGGGCGACCGGCCCGTGATCGCGCTCAACGAGCGCTCCTGGGAGGTCCTCAAGGGCAATCGTCCCGTCGTCCTCCTCGAGCCACGCGCCGCGCGTTCCACCCGCCCCACCAAGGGCGAGACCGACGACTGGGAGGGCGTCGACCGCGACCTGTTCGAGCGGCTCCGCGTCTGGCGGCGCCGGGTCGCCGACGCGCGGGGCAAGCCGGCCTGGACGATCCTCGACGACAAGGCCCTCCGGGCGATCGCCCGCGAGCGCCCCGCCTCCCCTGCCGCCCTGCTCCGCTGCCGGGGCATCGGCGAGAAACGGCTCGCCGATTTCGGGGCCGTGATCCTCGACATCGTCGCGGGGCGGCCGATACCCGGGTAGAGTGGGGACGCGTCGGCCGGGGGGCCGGTGCCCTTCCCCCTTACCGGATCCCGCCATGAACCGCGTCACGTCCAGTCTTCGCCACCTCGGCCAGAGCCTGTGGCTCGACAACATCACCCGCGGCATCCTCGACGACGGGACGCTCGCCCGGTACATCGACGAGCTTTCGGTGACGGGCCTGACGAGCAACCCGACGATCTTCAATCAGGCGGTCAAGGGGAGCGACTTCTACGACGACGCCATCGCCCGGAAGCGGAGCGCGGGGCGGTCGGGCGAGGAATTGTTCTTCGAGCTGGCGATCGAGGATCTGGTCCGGGCCGCCGACCTGTTCCGGCCGGTCCACGAACTGACCGGGGGGATCGACGGCTGGGTGTCGCTCGAGGTCTCGCCGCGCCTCGCCTACGACACCGCCAGCACGCTCGCCGCCGCCCGCGACCTCCACGCCCGGGCCGCGCGCCCCAACCTGTTCATCAAGATCCCCGGCACACCGGCCGGACTGCCTGCGATCGAGGAGGCGATCTTCGCCGGCGTGCCGGTCAACGTCACGCTGCTGTTCACGCGCGAGCAATACCTCGCCGCCGCCGACGCCTACCTCCGCGGCATCGAGCGGCGGATCGACGCCGGTCTCGACCCGCGCGTCTGCTCGGTGGCGTCGCTGTTCATCAGCCGCTGGGACGGGGCGACCGCCACCCGGCTCCCCGACGGGCTGCGGCACCGGCTCGGCATCGCCATCGGCCAGCGCTGCTACCAGGCCTACCGTGAGCTCATCGCCTCCGACCGCTGCCAGCGCCTGGCGAACTTCGGCGCCTGGCCGCAACGGCTGCTGTTCGCCAGCACGGGGACGAAAGACAAGAGCCTCTCCGACCATCTCTACGTCCGCAGCCTGATCGCCCCCAACACCGTCAACACGATGCCCGAGGCGACGCTGCTGGCGTTCGCCGACCACGGGACGCTCGCCGAGCCGCTGTCGAGCGGGGGGGGCCAGGCGGAGCGGGTGCTGTTCGAGATCGCCCGCGGCGGTGTCGACACCGCCGCCCTCGGCGAGCAGCTCCAGGCGCAGGGCGCCGAGGCGTTCGTGAAGAGCTGGGACGAGCTCCTCCAGGTGATCGACGAGAAGTCGCGGGCCCTGGCCTGACGCTCAGCCCTCGCCGAGGTAGGCCTCGCGGACGCGGCGATCCCCCGCCAGCTCGGCGCCGCTGCCGGAGAGGGTGATCCGCCCGCTCTCCAGCACGTACCCGCGCCCGGCCTGGCGGAGGGCGACGCGGGCGTTCTGCTCGACGAGCACGACGGCGATCCCCCGGGCGGCCAGCGCGGCGATGACCTCGAAGATCTTCGCCACCACCAAGGGCGCCAGCCCGAGCGACGGCTCGTCGAGGAGCAGGAGCCGCGGGCGGCCAACCAGCGCGCGGCCGAGGGCGAGCATCTGCTGCTCGCCGCCGGAGAGCGTGCCGCCGGCCTGGGAAAGGCGCTGGCCGAGAACGGGAAACAGTGCACAGACCTCGTCGATGTCGCGCTGCACGCCGGCGCGGTCGCCGCGCGCCTGGCCGCCGATCTCGAGGTTCTCGCGCACGGAGAGCCGGGGGAAAATCCGCCGTCCCTCCGGCGCGTGCCCGATGCCGAGGCGGACGATGCGGTGGACGGGCCGGCCGGCGAGGTCGTGGCCGTCGAAGGTGACGCGCCCCGCGCGCGGCGGGACGACCCCCGAAATCGCCAGCAGCAGCGTGGTCTTGCCGGCACCGTTGGCGCCGATGATCGCCACCAACTCCCCGACGTCGACGTCGAGGGACACGCCATCGAGGGCGCGGATCGGTCCGTAGCCCGCGGCCAGGTCTCGTACCTCGAGCAGCGCCATCCCCTACTCCTCACCGCCGAGGTAGGCCTCGATCACCCGCGGGTCGCGCCGCACCTCCTCCGGCGTGCCCTCCGCGATCTTGACGCCGTGGTCGAGGACGACGACGCGGTCGCTGACCCGCATCACGACGTTCATGTGGTGCTCGATGAGCAGCACCGTCAGCCCGCGCGCCCGCAGCCGCTCGACCAGGCCCGCCAGCTCGAGGGCTTCGGCGGGATTCATGCCCGCGGCCGGTTCGTCGAGGAGGATCAGCGACGCGCCGGTCGCCACGGCCCGGGCGATCTCGAGACGCCGCTGGTCGCCGTAGGGCAGTTCGCCGGCGATCCGGTTCGCGGCCCCGGCCAGGCCGACGAACGCCAGGGTGTCGAGCGCCGTGGCCCGGGCCCCTTCCTCCGCCCGCCGCATCGACGCGGTGCCCAGGAGCATGGCGGGGACGCCGCCGGGGATCGAACGGTCGAGGCCGACGAGGACGTTTTCGAGGACCGTCATCTGGCGGAACAGACGGATGTTCTGGAACGTCCGCGCGATCCCCGCCCGGGCGACCACCTCCGGCGCGCGGCGGCCGCGCCGCCAAATCGCCACCGCACCGGCGACACCGACCAGCCACCCGGCGCCGAGCCCGAGCCAGCCGCGGCGGCGGATCACGTCCTTGCCACGGGCGAGACGGTCGAGGACCTCCTCGGGCACCCGGGGAATCTCGATGGCGGGAGCGGCGCCGGCTCCGCGGTCGAGGTCACTGGCGTCGGGCACCGTCCCCGGCCCGGCGCGCCTGGCCGTGACCGCCGCCTGGAGCAGGTCGCGCACGCGGCGGGCCTCCGCGAGGTCGCGGCGGATGGCGAGCACGTCGCGGCCGTCGGCGCTGACGACGCGCCACTTGCCCGCCATCTGGTCGATCGCCAGCTCGGCGCGGAAGTAGCCGCGCAGCCGTGCCATCGCGCCGGCGAGCGTGAACGGCTCGCCGGTCACCATCCCGCGCTTCACCACCGCCTGCCAGAGGCGATCGGCGTCGACGGCCGCCGCCGCCAGGAGCAGCCCGATGAGGAGCCCGACCCCCATCGCCTGCCAGAACGTGGCCGCGGTGAACGCACGCTGCAGCCGGCGCCCGAGGAACCGCACCGTACCGCCGGAAGGAGGATAGATGCCGCTGATGCAGTTGAAGGCGGTGGTCTTGCCGGCGCCGTTGGGGCCGATGAGCGACACCACGCTCCCGGCCGGCACCTCGAGGTCGAGGTCCGACACGGCGACCAGCCCCCCGAACCGGATCGTCAGCCGGTCGACGTCGAGGAGCGGCACGGACGACGCCAGCGGGGCCCCGCTCATGGCCGCACCCCGGCGGTGTGGGCCGCCTCGCGGCGGGCCGGGACGAGGCCCTCGGGCCGGTAGCGCATCACCAGCACCAGCGCCGTGCCGAACACCGCCAGCCGCCAGCCGCTGAACGACAGCAGGCTCGAGCCGGAGGGATTGATCCGCATCTCCTGGATCCAGGCGTCGGCCCAGGGGGCGAGAACGGTGTCGAAGCCGACGAGGATCGCCACGCCGAGAAGCGTGCCGGGGATGCTCCCCAGACCGCCGAGGATCACGGCACACAGGACCATGATCGAGCGGTTGAAGTCGTAGGCGTTGGGATCGGCGGTGGTCGAGAGGCTGGCGGCGTAGAGGCAGCCCGCCAGGCCGGCCACCGCGGACGACAGGGCGAAGGCGGAGAGCTTCACGCGCGTCGCCGAAACCCCCATCGCAGTCGCCGCCAGTTCGTCCTCGCGGACGGCGACCCACGCCCGCCCGAGCCGCGACCGCTCCAGTCGCCGCAGCGCGACGACGACCGCGGCGAGAACGGCCAGCGACAGGTAGTAGAACCAGCGCGGGTCGGTGGCGAAGGCCCGGCCGAGGTCGATCCCGCCGAGTGTCACCCCGGCCCCCGGCGGCGGCACCGGGTTGAGGCCCTTCATCCCGCCGGTGATCTGCTCGAGGTTGCGGAGCATCACCTTGACGACCTCGCTGAAGCCGAGCGTCACGATCGCCAGGTAGTCGCCGCGGAGGCGCAGCGTCGGCGCGCCCAGCGCCAGCCCGACGCCGGCGCACAGCGCGGTGGCGAGCACCGCCGCGGGGGCGAAGCCGAGTTGGAACGGATTCATCGGCACGGTGAGGATCGCCACCGCATAGGCACCGATCCCGAAGAAGGCCGCGATCCCGAGATGGACCAGGCCGGTGTAGCCGACCATCACGTTGAGACCCAGCGCCAGGATGCAGGAGATGAACAGCGTCGTCATCTGCCCGCCGAGCGCCCCGCCGAGCGCGGGGACGAGCGCCGGCGCCGCGGCGAGGGCCACCAGCGCCACCACGTCCCAATGGGCGCGCAGCCAGGGCCGCAGGGCGGGCCGGACCGGGGCTCGGCGCGTGGTAGCCATGCTCAAACCTTCTCGCGGGTGCGGCGGCCGAGCAGGCCTTCCGGGCGGAACACGAGGATCACGATCAGGATCGTGAACACGACGGCCCCCGTCCACCGCTCCCCGACGACGGCGCTGGCCAGCGACCGGACCAGGCCGATCACGAGGCCGCCGACGACGGCGCCGGGAATACTGCCGATGCCACCGATGACCGCGGCGGTGAACGCGTAGAGGCCGTTCTGGAACCCCATCTGGAAGCCGATGGTGTTGATGTACAGGCCGTAGATCACGCTCGCCGCGCCGCCGAGGAACCCGCCGATGAAGAACGTCGCGGCGATCACCCGGTCGACGTCGATGCCGACGAGCATCGCCACCGTCTGGTCCTGCGATACGGCGCGCATCGCCCGGCCGAGTGGCGTGACCCGCACCAGGATGCTCAGCAGGACCATCAGCGGCACCACCACCGCGACGACGAGCAGATCCTTGGCGGCGAACCGCAGCCCGTCGTCGCCGAGGAGATTGCCGGCGGGGAGGAGGTCGGGAAACGACCGATCGGCCGGCCCGATCCAGAACAGCCCGATGTTCATGAAGATGAACGACACGCCGATCGCCGACACCAACGGCGCCAGCTTCGGGGCGGTCCGCAGCGGCCGGTAGACGAGCCGGTCGACGGCGACGTTGAGCAGTCCGCAGAACGTGCCGCAGGCGACGACGAGAAACACGATCCCGGCGATCGAGCCTGCCACCCCGGCGCCCGCCAGCCCCAGCAGCCCGACCAGCGACAGCGCCAGGCAGGCCCCGAGCATGATCAGGTCGCCGTGGGCGAAGTTGATCAGGCCGATGATCCCGTAGACCATCGTGTAGCCCAGTGCCACCAGCGCCACCAGCGCCCCGTTGGTGAGCCCGATCAGACACTGCTGGAGGAAGAACTGCACGGCGGCGGATTCCGGGGGCCGGTCAGGGTGCGGCGCCGGCGGCCGGTTCGGCCGCCGCGGTGTCGTCGATCGCCGCCTCGAACACGAACGCACCGCCGCGGACCGCGCTGATGGTGAGCGTGCGCAGGCTCGTGTCGCCGTTGGCATCGACGCTCCATCGGCCCAGCGCTCCCTCGTAATTCCGCAGGGCGAGGGCGGCGTCGGCGATCGCGCGCCGGTCCTTGGCGCCAACGGTGCGGATCGCGTGGAGCGCGACGCAGGTCGCCTCGTAGCCGTAGACGGCGTAGGCCTCGGGCAGCGTGCCGTGGCGGCGCTTGTATTCGGCGACGAAGTCGGCCCCCTTGCCGGTGAGCCGCTCGGGCGGGAGGCCGCCGAACGTCACGTAGCAGCGCCCCTCGAGCGTGGCCGCGCCAGCGGCGTCGATGAACGCCTGCTCCATGCAGCCGTCGGGCACGAGGAGCTTGGCGGTGATCCCCGCCCCGGCGAGGTCCTTGGCGAGCTGGCCCCCTTTGCTCTGCGTCGTGCCACCGAAATAGACCAGATCGGGCTCGGCCGCCTTGATGCTCGCCATCAACGACTTGAATTCCTGGGCCCGCGAGTCGATCGAGTCGTGGCCGAGGACCTCGATCCCCAGCTCCCGGCAGCGCTCGTCGAACAGGTCGGCGATCCCCTTCCCGTAGACCTCGTTGTCGTCGAGGATCATCACCCTGCGCCACCCCTTGGCGTGTGCCCAGTCGGCCGACAGCGGCCCCTGGATGTCGTCGGCGGGGACGACGCGCATGTAGTTGCGCGCGCCGGTCGGCCGGTAGACCTCCGGCTCCCCCGGCTCCCCGAGCCCCGGTTTGGTCAGGCCGACGGCGGTGTTGGCCGGCGACACCATCAGCAGATCGCCCTGGTTGAGGATCGGCATCGCCACCTTCGCGGCACCGGAGTTGTAGGTGCCGATGTAGGCGCAGACGTCGGGATCCTGCAGCGCACGGCGGGCATTGGCGGCCTCCGCCTCGCTGGTCCACTGGCCGGCGGCGGCAGTCGAATCGTCGAGATCGAGATACTCGATCCGAAACGGCCCGACGCGCCCTCCGGCTTCCTCGATCGCCATCCGGATGCCGTTGACGATCGTGTCGGACTGCTGCTTCGCGCTGCCGGTCCGTGGCAGGCTCGACACGATCCGCACCACGTTCGGGTCGGCCGGACGGCAGCCGGCCGCGACCGCGGCCGCGAGCAGGCACGACGCGCGGCGGGAGAAGCGCGGGACAGGCATGGAGAGATGGTAAACGACCGCCGCGCCGCCGCAACGCCCCGGCCCTCCTCGGCGGCCGCTGACCACCCCCGCCTCACCGGCGCACCAGCCGCCAGGCGCGGTGGATCCGCTGGTTGCGGAAGTCCTCGGGGATCGTCCGCTGGGTGATCTCGCGGAGGGTGTACAGCGGTTCGAGATCGGCGGTGGCGAGGTGGAAGCGGCGGAAGTTGGTCGAGAAGTACACCACCCCTCCGGAGACGAGATTCCGGGCGACCAGGTCGAGTAACCCTGCGTGGTCGCGCTGCACGTCCCAGTCTGTTTCGGAGCGTGCCGACCGGGAGAACGTCGGCGGATCGACGACCACGAGGTCGAACGGCGCCTCGCCGCGCCGGGCGCGGTGCTCGAGGAAGGCGCGGGCATCGTCGCGCACGGTGCGGTGGCGACCGGCGTCCTTGAAGCCGTTCAAGGCGAGGTTGGTGCGCGTCCAGTCGAGGTAGGTGTTGGAGAGGTCGACACTCGTCGTCTCGACCGCGCCGCCGGCGGCGGCGTGGACCGAAAACGCGCCGGTGTAGCAGAACAGGTTGGCGAATCGCTTGCCGGTCGCCTCGCCGCGGACCAGCGCCCGGGTCGTGCGGTGGTCGAGGAACAGCCCGGTGTCGACGTAGTCGGAGAGATTCACCCGGAAGCGCAACCCCCCCTCGGCGACGTCGAGGAGGGCCTCGCGGGCATCGACCTTCTCATACTGCTCGCCGCCGCGCTGCCGGCGCCGCAGCTTGAGGAACACGCGGGCCGGGGCCACGCCGAGCTCGGCCGCCGCCGCCTCGACCATCCGATCGAGCCAAACTTCGTGCTCGGCCTCGCTCCGCTCGTGGGGCCGCTCGTACTCGGCGGCGTGCAGCCAACCGGCGTACCAGTCGATCACCAGCGGGACCTCGGGGATGTCGCGGTCGTACACGCGGAACGCGTCGGTCCCCTGGCGCCGCGCGAAGCGCGCGAGGTGCTTGAAGCGCTTGGCGAGCCGGCGGCGGAAGTCGCCGAGCTGGTCTTCAACGGGCCGGCCGCCGCTCCGCGGCGGGCCCGCGGGCGCTGCCGGCGCCTGGCCAGCGGCAGCGCCGGGGGATGGCGGATGGCCCGCGGTGCCATCCGCCGGCGCGCCAGTGGTCGGCTCTGCCGGCGACGGGGCGGGCCGGGGGCGGATCTCGAGCTCGAGCAGCCGGCAGGCGATCGGCCCGTTGGCAAGCGCCACGCGGTGCACCGGCCGCAGGCCGAGGTGGCCGGCGACGGGGGAATCGGGGGCGAGGATCGCCGCGCGCCAGCCGCCGCATCGCTGCACGAGCCAATCGCCGAGCCGGCGGAACAGCGCCCCGGCCCGCGGCACCGGGAGGCGCTCGCCATACGGCGGATTGGTGACCACCAGGCCCGCCGGCGCGGCGGGACGCGCCTCCTCGAAGTGCCGCCTTTCGATCACGATCGCCCCCGCCACCCCGGCCGCCGTGGCACAGGCCCGCGCCGCCTCGACGGCGCGCGGATCGAGGTCGCTCGCCTGGAAGCTCCCGGCCGGCGGCCTCACCCGGGCTTCGAGATCGGCGACGATCCGCGCCGCCAAGTCCCGGTCGCAGTCGCGGAACCGGAAGAAGCCGTGCCCCTCGCGCCGGGCGCGCCACAGTCCGGGGGCGATGCCGGCGGCACGCGTCGCCGCCTCGACGACCAGCGTCCCGGACCCGCACAGCGGATCGAGGAGCGCCTCGCCGGGCTCCCAGCCGGCGATCGCGAGGATCCCGGCGGCGAGCACCTCCGAGAGCGGCGCCTCGACCTCCCCGGTCCGCCAGCCGCGCTGGTGGAGCGAGCGGCCGGCAGCGTCGCGGAACACCGTGGCGACGTTCCCCACCAGGTGCAGGCCGACGCGCAGCGTCGCCCCGCGCAGCTCCACGCTCGGCCGCCGCCCGCTCGGCGTGCGGAGCTGGTCGACGATCGCGTCTTTCACGACCTGCACCGCATACAGCGAGTGGGTCGTGAACGTGTCGTGGATCGCGGCGTCGACGCGGAGCGTGTCCTTGATACGGAGCTGCTCGCGCCAGTCGATCGTCGCCACCGCGGCATACAGCTCCTCCGGCGAGGTCACCGGGAACCGCCCGAGGGGTTCGAGCACGCGGATCGCCGTCCGGCACTCGAGGACCGCGCGGTACAGCGTCTCGCGCTGCCGATCCGGCGGCGCCGAAAACTCGATCGTCCGCCGGCCGATCCGCAGGTCGAGTGCGCCGACGGCGGCCAATTCGCCGGCCAGCACCCGCTCCAGCCCCTCGAGCGTCCGGGCGGTGAGCCGCGGCGGCTCGTCGGCGACCGGCGCGGGGAGCGGGCGGGGCACGGGGATGACGGGAGGAAACGGGATCGTCATGGAGGCTCCGTCACCGGCGCTGCCGCGCGCCGGACCGACGTGGCGGTTGTATCCTGTTTCCAGCTTCCCGGTTCGTATTCCTCCCGCACGTTCGATCGACCCCATTCCCTCACGAGCCAGCCCCGCCATGATCGCGCCGTCCCCGCTCCCGCTTCGTGGCCATGCCCTGCCCCGGTTCGTCGTGGCGGTCCTCACCGGCCTGGTTGCCATCGGCGGCCGGCCCGGTGCCGCGCCCCGGGCCGACGAGCCGGCGGCGCTCGTCCTGCCCGACAGCGACGAGGGGCTCCCGGGCGTCGGGCCGATCCGCCGCTACGACTGGTTCAAGAACCTGTGGAACGAGCGCCGTGGCACCTGGGCGTCGCGCCGTGCCGCCGATGCCCGGGCCGTGGTGTTCCTCGGCGACTCGATCACGCAGGGTTTCGCCGACGACTTCAAGGGGGCCTTCCCCGGCGCCAAGCTCGCCAACCGCGGGATCAGCGGCGACACCACCCGCGGCATGCTCCTCCGCCTCGCCGACGACGTCCTCGCCCTCGAGCCGGCCGCGGTCGTGATGCTGATGGGCACCAACGACCTCGAGGAAGGGGCCGCGCCGGAGCAGATCGCCGCCAACGTCCGCGCGATCATCGACCGGATCGAGGCCCACAATCCGCGGACGCCGATCGTCGTCTGCCAGGTGTTTCCCAGCGCCGCCGAGAAGAAGCGCCCCGCCGACGCGATCAAAAAGGTCAACGCCCTGGTCGCCGCGGCGGTCAAGAACGACCCGCGCGTCCGGTTGGTCGACACCTGGAACCTGTTCGCCGGCCCGACCGGCGACGCCACGCCGGAGGAGTTTCCCGACCTCCTCCACCCCAACGACGCCGGCTACGCGAAGTGGGTCGCGGCGATCCGCCCGGTGCTCGAGACGCTCGACGTCGTGCCCGTACCCGCCGACGATTTCCAGCCGGAAGCCGGGTTCGAGCTGCTGTTCAACGGCCGTGATCTCACCGGCTGGGGCTACCGGGAACAGAAGTCGCTCGAGAAGCAACTCGACCTCGACGGCCGTACGAGCAGCCCCGATGGCCGCTACGTCGTCCGGCACGGCCGGATCGTCGTCACCACGCCTCCCGAGGGGCGCCGCGTCGAGCAGCTGTGGACGACGCGCGAGATCCCCGGCAACTTCATCCTCAAGCTCGAGTTCCGCGCCACGCCGACGGCCGACAGCGGCGTCTTCATCCGCGCCCCGCAGCTGCAGTGTCGCGACTACCGCCTCGCCGGCCCGTACAAGCAATTGCAGCACTACAAGCCGCAGGACTGGAACGAACTGATCGTCACCGTGATCGACGGCAAGGCGCTGTGCCGCTGCCACGACGAGCTCCTCGAAGTGGCCCTGCCGGTGCCCGCCACCGGGCCGATCGGCCTCGAAGGAGACTCGGGGCAGCTCGAGTACCGGCGGATCAGGTTCACGAAGCTGCCCTGACGCTGCTCCGCTCAGAGCGTCTCCACTGCTCAGAGCGTCTCCACTGCTCAGAGCGTCTCCACTGCTCAGAGCGTCTCCACTGCTCAGAGCGTCTCCACTGCAACGAGCCTCTCGAGGCGGGCGACGTCGGCCGGGTCGAGGCGACCGGCCAGGAGCGTGCCGCAGTTGGCCGCGGCACAGGCGATGCCGTGGACGACCGCTGACAGCGGCTCCCGACCGGCGACGAGCGCCGCGGCACACCCGGCGGCAAGGCAATCACCCGAGCCGATCGGGTTCTCGATCCGGTCGAGCGACGGGGGCGCGATCCGCCACCGGCCGCCGTCGGGACCGGCGACGACCACCGGCCGCGGGCCGTCGGTGACCACCACCCACCGCGCGCCACGGGCGACGAGACCGGCGATCGCCCCGCGGACGTCGTCCTCCGTGGCCAGTTCCCGGCCCACCGTCCGCGCCAATTCCTCGCGGTTGGGCTTCACGAGCAGGGGCCGCAGCGGGAGCGCCTCGAGCAGCTCCGGCCCGCGCGCGTCGAGGATCGCCGGGCAGCGTGTGCGCGCAAGCAGGTCGCGGTACAGCGTCGCCGGGGTCGCGGCGGGCAGCGACCCCGAAAGGACGGCGGCGCCGGCAACGTCCACGGCCGCTCCAAAAGCGGCGACGAAGGCCGCGAGCTCGTCGGCGGCGATCGGCGCGGCGTTCTCGACCAGCTCGGTCGTGCGGCCGGACGCCTCGTCGAGCAGTGTCGTGCAGGTCCGCGTCGCGGTCGCCGTGGGGACGGCGGAGAGCGTCACGCCCGCACGGGCGCAGTCGTCGGCGACCATCCGCCCCGCGGCGCCGCCGAGGACCGTCACGGCGCGGTGCGGGCAGGAGAGTGAGTGGAGCGCGATCGCGACGTTGACCACCTTGCCACTGGCACCGCGCCACACGTCGGTGGCGCGGTTGACCTCGCCGGGCACGAGCGCCCGGAAGCGCATGATCGCCTGCCAGGCGGGCGACAATCCGGCGGCGACGACCATCGACGCCCCCGCTCAGCCGGCCGGCACGGTCTGCGGAAACCGGTCCTGGAGCGCCTGGACGGAGAGCGATTCGCTCCGCATCGCCTCCATGGCGCGGATGCAGGCCTCCGCCGCCGGCAGCGTGGTGATGCACGGCACGCCGTGGAGCACGCTCGCCGCCCGGATCCGCCCCTCGTCGGTCCGCGCACCCTTGCCGCGGGGGGTGTTGAAGATCAGCTGGACGCGGCGGTCGATGAGCATGTCGAGGAGGTTGGGGTGGCCCTCCTGGAGCTTCTTCACCGACTCCACCGGCACCCCGGCCGCCGCCAGCACGCGCGCCGTGCCCGACGTGGCCACCAGCTCGAAGCCCAGGGCCACCAGGCGCCGAGCCGGCTCGACGATCGCCTCCTTCGCCTGCGGGCTGGCCACGCTGATGAAGATCCGCCCCGAGCGCGGCAGGACGGTCCCGGCGGCGATCTGGCTCTTCGCGAACGCGATGCTGAACCGGTCGGCGACGCCCATCACCTCGCCGGTGGAGCGCATCTCGGGCCCCAGGGCGATGTCGACGCCGGCGAACTTCACGAACGGGAACACGCTCTCCTTGACGCTGACATGGACCGGAACGGGGTCGGCGACGATCCCCTGCTCCGCCAGCGACTGGCCGGCCATCACTTTCACCGCCACCTTCGCCACCGGCACGCCGGTCGCCTTGGCGACGAACGGCACGGTGCGGCTGGCGCGGGGGTTGGCCTCGATGACGTAGATCGTCGGCCGGCCATCCTCGCGCTTGACGGCGAACTGGACGTTCATCAGGCCGACCACGCCGAGGCTCCGGGCCATGCCCGCCGCCGCCTCCCGGATCTCCGCGACCACCTCGTCGGGCAGCCCGTGGGGCGGGATGCAGCAGGCCGAGTCACCGGAGTGGACCCCCGCCTCCTCGATATGCTCCATCACCCCGGCGATCACGACCCGGCTGCCGTCGGCGATGCAATCGACGTCGACCTCGACGGCATCCTCGAGGAACCGGTCGATGAGCACCGGCTGGCCCTGGGCGACGGCGAACGCCTCGGCGACGTAGCGGTCGAACTGCTGCTGGTCGTAGCAGATCTCCATCGCCCGGCCGCCGAGGACGTAGCTCGGGCGGACGAGCGACGGATAGCCGATCCGCTGGACCTCGGCACGGGCCCCGGCAAGGGTCCGGGCGATGCCGCTGGCCGGCTGCGCGAGCCCGAGCCGGTCGAGCAGGGCGCGGAACTTCTCCCGGTCCTCGGCGACCTCGATGGTGTCGACGCTCGTGCCGATGATCGGCAGCCCGGCACCGTGGAGGGCGCGGGCGAGGTTGAGCGGCGTCTGCCCGCCGAGCTGGACGATGACGCCGTCGGGGGCGATCCGATCGGCGATGTTGAGCACGTCCTCGCAGGTCAGCGGCTCGAAGAACAGGATGTCGCTGGTGTCGTAGTCGGTGCTCACCGTCTCGGGGTTGGAGTTGACCATGATGCTCTGGATGCCCAGCTCGCGGAGCGCGAAGCTGGCGTGGCAGCAGCAGTAGTCGAACTCGATCCCTTGGCCGATGCGGTTGGGGCCGCCGCCGAGGATCATCACCCGCCGCCGCCCCGGCTCGGGGGGCGGGAGCTCGTCTTCCTCCTCCCACGTCGAGTAGTAGTAGGGGGTGAAGGCCTCGAACTCGGCGGCGCAGGTGTCGACGGCCTTGTAGGTGGCGACGATGCCGCGGCGGAGCCGCTCCTGGCGCACGTCGAGCTCGGCGGCGTGGAGCAGCGTCCCGAGCTGCCGGTCGGAGAAGCCGGCCTGCTTCGCGGCCCGGAGCAGGCCGGTGTCGATCTCGGCGAGGCTGCCCACCGTCCGCAGCAGGCTCTCCAGCTCGACCACTTGGACGATCTGGTCGAGGAACCAGGGATCGATCCCGGTGTGGCCGTGGATCTCGTCGATCGAGAGCCCCGCCTTGACGGCATACCGGAGCCACCAGATCCGGTCCGGATCGGGAGTCGAGATCCGGGCGACGATGTCGTCGACCGTCGGCTCCGCGGCCGTCCCCCACAGGTCTTTGCCGTCGCAGCCGAGGCCGAAGGCGCCGACCTCGAGACCGCGGAGCGCCTTCTGCAGCGCTTCCTTGAAGGTCCGCCCGATCGCCATCGTCTCGCCGACGCTCTTCATCTGCGTCGTCAGCCGGCTGTCGGCCTCGGGAAACTTCTCGAACGCGAAGCGCGGCACCTTGACGACGACGTAGTCGATGGCCGGCTCGAAGCAGGCCTTCGTGCGCCGGGTGATGTCGTTGGCCAGTTCGTGGAGTCGCCACCCGACGGCGAGCTTGGCGGCGATCTTGGCGATCGGGAAGCCGGTCGCCTTGCTGGCCAGCGCCGACGACCGACTGACGCGCGGATTCATCTCGATGACGATCATCCGCCCCGTGCGCGGGTCGACGGCGAACTGGATGTTGGACCCGCCGGTGGCGACGCCGATCGCGCGGATCACCGCGAAGCTGGCGTCGCGCATCCGCTGGTATTGCCGGTCGGTGAGCGTCAGCGCCGGTGCCACGGTGATCGAATCGCCAGTGTGGACGCCGCACGGATCGAAGTTCTCGATCGAGCAGATGATGACGGCGTTGTCGTCGGCGTCGCGCATCACCTCCATCTCGTATTCCTTCCAGCCGAGGATCGACTCCTCGACCAGCACCTCGCCGACGGGAGACAGATCGAGGCCGCGCTGCACCTTGGAGTCGAACTCGTCGCGGTTGTAGGCCACCCCCGAGCCCGACCCGCCGAGCGTGAAACTCGGGCGGATGACCGCCGGCAGGCCGATCTCGCCGAGGACCTCGCGGGCCTCGGCCAGGCTCCGGACGATCCGCCCGCGGCAGGTCTCCAGCCCGATGCGGCGCATCGTCTCCTTGAAGATCTCGCGGTCCTCGCCGCGGCGGATCGCCTCGGCGTCGGCGCCGATCATCTCCACGCCGTGGCGGTCGAGGACGCCGCGGCGGTGGAGATCCATCGCCAGGTTGAGGGCGGTTTGGCCCCCGAGCGTCGGCAGGACGGCGTCGGGCCGCTCCAGTTCGATGACCTTTTCGATGAACTCCGGCGTCAACGGCTCGATGTAGGTCCGGTCGGCCGTCCCCGGATCGGTCATGATCGTGGCCGGGTTGGAGTTGACGAGGACGACGCGGTAGCCGTCTTCGCGCAGCGCCTTGCAGGCCTGGGTACCGGAATAGTCGAATTCGCAGGCCTGCCCGATGACGATCGGCCCGGATCCGATGAGCAGAATGGTGTGGAGATCGTCGCGGCGCGGCATGAAGGCCTTCGCGGTGCGGGCAAACACCCCAACACTACCATCTGACTGCCTGATCGTTCAACGCACCGCGGGAATCCCGCGGGCCACGTTTTCGTGAGGTTCCCATGCCCCTCGTGCTCGACGCCCTCGATGCCCTCCGCGACCGCCTCCCCGACGACCTCAAGGACCTGCGCCTCAACGCCCAGGCGGTGCTCTCCGGTGAGAACCTCACCCCCGCCCAGGCCCTCGGCACGGCCCTGGCCGCGGCCCGGTTCCTGCGCTGCGGGCCGCTCGCCGCGGCGCTGGAGGCGGATCTCCGCGCGAGCTTGGGGGGCGACGCGGCCGCCGTCGTGTCTGACGCCACCGCCGCCGCCGGGCTGATGGCGATGAACACGGTCTACTTCCGGTTCCGCCACATGGTGGCCCACGGCCGCGAGGGCAAGGAGAGCTACGCCTCGCGGCCGGCGCGCCTGCGGATGGGGCGGATGGCGCAGCCGGCGACGTCGAAACTCGACTTCGAGCTGATGAGCCTCGGCTGTGCGGCACTGGCCGGGTGCGAGGCCTGCATCCAGAGCCACGAGGCGAGTCTCGTCCACCTCGGCGCGAGCGAAGAAGCCTGTCACGACGCGGTGCGGATCGCGGCGGTGATGTCGGGGGTTGCCTGCGGGCTCGATGCCTCCGGTGGAGACTGAGGCCAGATCCGGCACGGCGGCACGCTCACTGGTCGGCGAACGGCCGGCGATACGGATTGCCGTCGTCATCGACGCGCACGGGGCCGGTGTCGTGCCGATCGGAGTCGTCGGCCCCGCCGGCATCCTCTTCCCGCGGCGCGGCGGCGAACGGTAGCGACGCGATCAGGCAGGCCGAGAGCGTGGCGGTCAGCGCCGTGATCAGCAGGCCGATCGTGAACGACCCGGTCGTCTTGTCGACGAACCCGAGGAGCGTCGGCCCGAGGAAGCCGCCGAGGTTCCCCACCGAATTGATCAGCCCGACGCTCCCGGCCGCCGCCGTGCTGGCGAGGAACAGGTTGGGGAGCGCCCAGAAGGCGGGCATGTAGGCCTTCATCCCCGCGGCAGCGACCACGAAACAGGCCACCGTCAGCGGCAGGTTGCCGCGGACCAGCGCCCCCGCCACCAGCGCCGCCGCGCCGATGAACACCGGCACCGACGCGTGCCAGCGGCGCTCCCCGGTGCGGTCGGAACTCCGCCCGACGAAGATCTGCCCCACGATCACCAGTAGCGAGGGGAGCATGACCAGCACCGTGACCTCCTCGAGCTTCAGCGCATAGGTCTTTTCGAGGATGCTCGGGAGGAAAAACTCGATCCCGTAGTTGGCCGTCACGATCCCGAAGTAGGCCAGTGCGAGCAGCAGCACGCGCGGGTTGGTGAGCGCCTGCCAGACCGGCATGTGGGCCGCCTTCTGGCGGCGCGTGTCGGCCGCGAGCTGTTCCTCGAGCGCGTCGGCCTCGTCGCGCGACAGCCAGACCGCGTCGTGCGGCCGGTCGGGCATGAGCACGAGCACGAGCAGGCCGACGACCACCGCCGGAATCCCCCAGGCGATGTAGATCCACTGCCATCCGGCCATGCCGAGGAGATGCGGATGGGCCACCGTCACGCCGTCGATCACCTCCTCCGTGCCGATCGGCAGCAGCAGCCGCGACAGCGCCGGCCCGACGATCATCGCGATCGGCGAGGCGACGAGGAAGATCGACAGCGCCCGGGCCCGCTCCTTCGCCGGGAACCAGTGCGTCAGGTAGACGATGATCCCCGGGAAGAACCCCGCCTCGGCGAGGCCGAGGAGAAAACGCACCGCGTAGAACTGCAAGGGCGTCTTCACGAACGCGGTCAGCGCCGCGCAGATCCCCCACGTGACCATGATCCGGCAGATCCATTTCCGGGCGCTCCAGCGCTCGACGATGATCGACCCCGGGATCTCGAGGAGGAAATAGCCGAGGAAGAAGATCCCGGCGCCCAGACCGATGACGTCATTGGTGAACGCCGGCAGGTCCTTGGCCATCGTCAGCTTCGCGATCGCCACGTTGGTGCGGTCGACGTAGGCGATGACGTAGCAGAGGAAGAGAAGCGGCAGGAGCCGCCGGTAGGCCTTGCCAAGCGCCCTGTCGAGGGCGCCGGGCGTCGCTTCGGTCGGCACGGCGGTGTCCCTCCCGCGGTCGTCAGCGTTGGTCGGGCACGGGCAGCGCGTCGTTCGCCCGGCGGCAGCGGTGCAGCGACATCAGCGCGTAGGCCGTGCCGTATTGCTGGTGGTAGTTGTAGAGCGGATAGTCCCACCATGAGCCGTCGGCATCCTGGACCGCAAGCAGGATCCGCGCGAGGTGGTCCTGGTAGAACGGCCGCTCCGCCGCCGGGAGGATGTCGATCACCCGCGCCGCGTAGTAGTGGCCGAAGTAGTAGAAGTAGCCCGCCACCTGGAAGAACGACTCGTGGGGCACGGGGCGCTTCCGCCCCAGATCGAGCCAACCGTTGCGCTGGATGAGACGGTCGAGCCACTCGGCGAGCACGCCGTCGGTGATCGTCTGGTCGCCCCACAGCCGGAAGGCGAGGTTGCAGGCCTGGCTGCGGCCAAGGCTGCCGGCGGGGCGGTTGATCCCCATCCGCGGCTCCATCCGCAGGTAGCTGCCGTACAGGTAGCTGTAGTCGGGAAGCCGCTGCTTGCGCGTCGATTCCAGGGCGCGCTGCGTGATCCGCGCGGGGGGCTCGATGCCGATCGCGCGGGCGTCGGCGAGGGCGATCAGGACCATCGCGTTGACGAAGCTCGTCGAGCTCGACGCGGGGCGCTGCGTGCCGGCGGTGAAGTCGTAGTAGCCCCAGCCCCCCTCGGCCGACTCGTAGCGGACGAGCTTCTCGAACTGCCCGCGGATCAGCCCGGCGATCCGCTCGCGCCGCTGGGCGTCGTCGGGGAGCCGGCCGTGCATCGCCACGAGGGCCTGGATGCCGTAGCCGTGCGACCAGACATTGTAGATCAGCATCGGGTCGTCGCGGCGGACCGTGGGCAGCTCGTCCATGAGCCACGCCTCGCCGCGTTCGATGGCGCGCAGCACCTCCGGCGAGCCGTCGGTCTCCTCGATCAGCGCCTGCACGCACAGCGCGGTCGTCGCCGCACGGAAGCCGTGGTGCGAGCCGACGCCGGCGATGATATTGAGGTCTTTGGTGCGTTCGGGCGTGCCGAACGAGCCATCGTCGTTCTGGACGGCGACGAGGAACCGCCGCCCGCGGTCGATGGCGCCGTCGAGCTCCGCCGGCGAGAGGCGCTCGGCCGCCGCCGGCCGGGGGGGCGCGCGGCGTTCGGGCGCCGTCACCGCCGCTGGTTCGTCTGCCCGTGACGGCGCCCACGCTTGGCCGACCATGGCCGTGAGCACGCCGACGACGATTCCCGCGCGCGTCATTCGATCCCTCCTCGGCGCCTGGCCAATCACCTTCAGGGGCGCTTGGCGAGCACCGCCTCGCCAGCCGCGACGCCCTCGAGAATCTCGATCCGATCACCCGCCGTCCGGCCGACCTTGACCACGCGCTTCAGCGCCGCCGGCTGCCCCGGCAGGTAGACGACGCGGCTGCCGTCGTCGTCGCGGAACACGGCGCTGGTCGGGAGCGTCACCGCGTCGGGACGGGCATGGACGATGGCCCGGAGGCGGCCGCCCATCCCGGGGAGCAGCGCCGGCCCGCCGGCAGGGGGCGCGACGGCGAACTGGGCGTGGTAGCGGCCGTTCTTCGGGACGCCGTTGAAAGCGGCGAGTGTCGCCGGGATCTCGGCCTCGGGGTAGCCGTCGGGCGTCACCCGGCCCGCGATCCCGGGGGTGACGAGGTGCAGGTCCTTCTCCTCGATCGTGGCGGAGAACCCGACGCGGGCCGGATCGACGACGGTGAACATCATCTCCCCGGGGGGCGCGTCCTGGCCGGCCGCCGCCTTGCTGCTCACCGCCGCGGTCGACCAAGCGCCGTCGTGGAACCGGCCGTGGTACACGATCCCGGAACGCGGTGCGCGGAGGGTCGTCTTGAGGCGGTCCTCCTTCAGTTCGGCGAGCTTGCGCGCCGCCTGGGCCCGCTCGAGCTCCTCCTTGGCGACGGTGAGGCGCTGCTGGTCGAGGCGCAGCGGCAGCGTCGCCCGGGCCTTCTCGAGGTCGAGCGCGGCACGGGCCGCGGCGGCAGCGACCGCCTCGTCGCGCCGCGGCACCTCGACGGACAACTGCTCCTCGGCGTTGAGGCGCGAGTTCTTGAGGCGGAACTCCGCCTGCTCGACCTCGAACCGGGTCCGCTGGAGGATCATCTCCTCCGTCTCCTCGGTGAGGTCCTTGTCCTTGTACATCTGTTGGAGCTGGCGGAGCTCCTCGTTGGCGTACTTGAGGAACTCCTCCGCCGCCTTGAGGCCGAACCGCGCCTGCTCCTCGGTCTGCTTCCGCTCCACGGTCTGCCAGCGCTTGAGATCCTCGGCGGCGATCCGCCCGGCACGTTCGGCGGCGGCGAGCTCGAGGGGATGGAGGGCCTCGCTCACCGGCAGTTCGCGCCGGGCGATCTCGAGCGCTTTCTCGGCGACGGCCGCGGCGCTCTCGGCGTCGGCGATCGCCTGGTCGAGTTTCTTGGTGTCGTATTGGATGATCACGTCGCCGGCGTTCACCTTGGAGCCATGGGGCACGACCGAGACGATCCGCAGCGGCTGCTGCCAGGCCTGGGGGTCGAAGTCGATCAGCGCTGCGTCGAGGGGAACGACGTCGCCTTTGGCCTCGAGCGCGACCTCGAACCGACCGCGTTCGGCGGTCACCGTTTCCGGCGCCTTGGCCGGGGCGGCATCGGCGGCAGCCGCCGGGGGCTGCTGTGCCGCGGCGGCGGTCGCCGCGGTGCCGAGCACCGCCACGACGACGCGGGCCACGCTCCCTGCGCTCACCAGGCCGAATCCGTTTCGCACCACTCGCATCGCTCCCCCCGTGATCGTCCGTTCGCCGGCCCCGCACCCTTCCCTCCGGGTGCACCGGGCAGCCGTATGGCCGCGGCCGGTCGCCGAGCGTACCACGGAGTCAACGCCGCTGCCCGCGGGCCTGGCTCAGTCGGCGGCCGGCGTCGAGGTGCGCCCCGGCGCCGCCCCACCCCCCAGCTCATGGAGGTAGTCGAGCGTGTAGATCCCGCTGGCGTGACCGTCGGTGAACTCGATTCCGTAGGCATACTGCCCGACCGGACGCATCGTGGCCACCGCCAACGGGACCAGATCGGCCGGCGCGAGCACGGGGAGCAGTGGTGCCGCGGGTGGCGCCGCCCCGCGCCGCTCGCGGCAGGTGGCACACGGGCAGGCGTCGCGGAGCAAGCGCGGCGAGTATTCGGCGCGGAGGCCGTCGGACCACTCGATGGCGATGTCGCCGCGCGGTGTGCGGGCGACCGACGTGGGAAACGGGCTGGCCATCTCGGCTCCTCGGGGATGGGGTCGGGACAGACCGGACGGTCAGCGGTGCCGGCGCCGGTCGACGACCCGGCGCCCCTTCCCTTCGCAGCGCGGCAGCGCCCCGGCCGGCACCTCGGTGACGTCGACGCGCAGGCCGAGACGGATGTGCAGCTCGTCGGCGACGCGCGCCGGCGCGTGGAGCCGGTCCTCGATCTCGACGGCGAGCCGGTCGAGGGCGCCGTCGCGATCGACCGTGAGCCGGTACTCGACGACGTCGGGGAAGGCGCGGACGATCCCGTCGATCGCCGACGGGAAGACATTCACCCCGCGGATGACGAGCATGTCGTCGGTCCGTCCGAGCACGCCCCCGGCGAGGCGCACCCAGGGCGACGCCCCCGCCTCGACCTCGGTCGCCGTCGGCCAGCGCGGCCGGACGATGTCGCCGGTGCGGTAGCGGATCACCGGCGCCCCGGCACGGCCGAGCGTGGTGAGGACCAACTCGGCCAGACCGCCGGGATCGTCGGCGCTGGCGGGGGGCAGGGGGATGAACTCGGGGTGGAACCACTCCTCGATCACCTCGAGGTCGGGCGTCGCGTTGATGGCTCCGCCGGTGCTGCCGACGCCCCACGGCCCGACCTCGCTGGCACCGGCGTGATCGAGCACGTCCGCCCCCCACGCGCGCCGCAGCGCCGCGCGCACCGCCGGCACCGATCCCCCGGGCTCGCCGGCGACCACCACCAGCCGCACCGCCAGCGTTGTCAGGTCGTCGCCCGTAACGCCGGCCACCTCCGCCAGGTGCAGCGCGTAGCTGGGGGTCGCCAGCAGCACGGTGGCGTTCGTGCTCCGGGCCAATGCCAAGCGCGCCTGTGACGACATCCCCCCCGCCGGGATCGCCAGGGCGCCGGCGGCGATCACCCCCTCGAACCCACTCCAGAACCCGAGGTACGGCCCGAACGAACTGGCGACCAGCACGCGGTCGCCGGGGCCGACCGCGCCGCGGCCGAGCACCGTCTGCCAGCACGCCATCCACCATTCCCAGTCGGCTGCCGCGTCGAGGATCGGCAGGGGCCGGCCGTGCGTGCCGCTGGTCTGGTGGTAGCGCACATACCGGTCGGGATCCCAGGTGAGGTTGGCGGGGAGACCGGAGTCGGCGGCGCCGGAGACGAGCTCCTCCTTGGTGGTGAACGGCCAGTCGGCCAGGTCGGCAAGCGCTGTCGGTGCTCGGCGGGCGCCGAGCTTGCTGGCGTAGAAGCGGTTGGCGGGAAGCACCGTCCCGAGGAGCTCCCGCAGACGCGCGAGCTTGACCCGGTCGAGGTCGGCGCGATCTCGGGAAGGGGGCGTGGGCAGCGGCCGCATGCCCGATTATTGCATGAGCGGCGGAGCGCCGAGGCTCGGTAGCCCCTGCCCGGGGGCGTTTTGCAGAGGCGCTTGCAGGGCCGGCTGCGGGAACGACAGCGGTGGTGGAGGCGGCGAACCTGCCGGGCCGAACGCCGGGCTCGGCGCGGGCACCGGGGCCGGAGCGAGCCGTGGGGCCAGCGGTGGCGGAGTCGGCAGGCTACCGGCGGCGAGCCGGGCCTGCTCGGCACGGGCGGCGACGTCCTCGGCGGGGATCGCCGCGGCGGGAACCATCGTCAGATCGACGACGCGCTCGTCGCGGATCTCCCATGGCCAGAGGTTCTCGGTGACGAAGTCGAGGGGGAACACCTGGTACCACGGATGGGGGAACGGCTGGCGGACGGTGAGCGTTTCGTAGCCATCCTTGACCAGACGGATTTTGCGGGTGCCGTAATAAATGAAGTCGGTCGATACCGGCGCCTGGCCGAGCTGATAATCATCGACGTAGACCAGTGCCCCCGGGGGAGTGCTGCGGATCGTCATCCGCCGCTGCACGCAGCCACCGGCACCGGTGAGGAGGCCCAGCACCGCAGCGACCGCGAGGGCACGGGCCGGAAACGGGCGGCGGGCAGCGGCGGACGGCGGCGGGCAGGGGATGGCCATGGCGCGGACCCTAGCAGGCGCCGCGGTACCCCACCAGATCATCCGGGCCGGACCCGGTTAGCAGCCCGTGGAAAAAAGTGATCGGCCGCCGGATGCGGCCGACGGCGACCCGGGAAACCCTCGGCGTTTCCCGCGGTCGCCTCAGTGGACAAAGGCCATGGAGGGCTTTGTCCACGGACAGTTCGTCCGTCGAGCCGTATCGCGACGGCCGGGTCGCCGGGGTTAGAATCCCGCCGTTCCCCAATTCCTGACGGTACACCCAGGCGGGACAAGGCGTGGGATACGGCACGAGCCTCGTCTGTCACGACCTGTCCGACGTCGGCCGCCGCCGCGCCTCCAACCAGGATTCCCGGGCCGTTCTCCCCCCCGCCGACCCCCAGCAGTACCAGGCGCGCGGGTGGCTGTTCCTCGTCGCCGACGGGATGGGGGCCCATGCCGCCGGTGAACTGGCCAGTTCGATCGCCGCGCGCCAGGTGCCGCTGGTCTACGAGAAGACCGCCGAGCATTCGCCCCCCCTGGCCCTGCGGCGGGCGCTGGAGCAGGTCAATGGCGAGATCCACCAGCGCGGCGAGAACGCCGCCGAGTTCCGCGGGATGGGCACCACCTGCTCGGTGCTCGTCCTCCTTCCGCGCGGGGCCCTCGTGGCCCATGTCGGCGACAGCCGTGTGTACCGCGTCCGGCGCGGCACGATCGACCAACTGACGCGTGACCACTCGCTCGTCTGGGATCTCGAGGCCAGCGGCGGACTGTCGCGCGTGCAGGCCGGCGCGGCACCGCGCAACATCATCACGCGCTCGATGGGCCCGCATCCGTGCGTCGACGTCGACCTCGAGGGCCCGTTCGGGGTCGAGGCCGGCGACGTCTTCGTCCTCTGCAGCGACGGCCTCTCCGGCCAGGTCGCCGACGAGGAAATCGGCCTCCTCGCGGCCGGGCTCGAGCCGCGTGCCGCGGCCGCCACGCTCCTCGGCCTGGCGCTGATCCGTGGCGGTCCCGACAACGTCACGGTGATCGTCGCCCGGGCCGGCGCGGAGGAGGTGTCGCCACGCCACCGCCGCGCCGACGACTGGCCGCTCACCGACGAGGACCCCACCCCGCGGCAGCCGACGCGCCCGGCCTGGTGGCCGCTGGCGGCGTCGGCCGTGGGGCTGTTCGTGTCGCTGCTGGTGAGCCCGTGGAGCGACCTCACGACGCGGCTTCCGGAACCGTGGCGACCGGTCTGCTGGGCGATCAGCGCGCTGGCGCTGGTCGTCGCGTTCGGCGCGCTGGCGGTGGCGATCCTCGGCTTCCTCCCGGCCGACGTCGGCGGTCGCTTCGTCCTCCAGCCCGGCGGGCGCCTCGGCCGCGCACCCTACCGGTCGTACGACTCGAGCCCGCGCCCGGCCCTCCTCGAGGGGATCGTGGGCAGCATCGAGTCCGCCTCCGACGGCCTCGACGAACCGCAGCGCCTGCGGACCCTCGAGCATCTCGCCCGGGCCCGCCAGCGCGGCGCCGGGCAGGCGGTCGGCGAGGCCCTGGCGGAGATCGCGGCCGCGGTCGCGATCTACATGCGGTCGCTCGAGGCGGCGCGGGGCGGCGACACCACCGGCGGGACGACGGGGATCGGCACGCCACCCATGCCGCGGGGGCCGGCATGACGATCATCACGCGCTACGTGCTCCGCGAGCTGCTCCGGGTGTTCCTCGTGGCCCTCGGGGCGCTGACGCTGTTCATGCTCGTCGTCGGGCTGGTGAAGGAGGCGCAGCAGCAGGGGCTGGGGCTGGTGCAGATCGTGGCGTTGGTGCCGTACATCCTCCCCGAGGCGATGCGGTTCGCGGTGCCGGGGACGATGCTGTTCGCGGTCGCCAGCGTGTTCGGGCGGATGTCCGCGGCCAACGAGATCACGGCGCTCAAGGCGGCGGGCATCACCCCGCTGGCGGCGATCCGCCCGGCGCTCGGGCTGGCGGTGGCGGTGAGCCTGGTGTCGGTGTGGCTCAACGACGTGGCCGTGTCGTGGGGGCGCGACGGTGTCCGCCGCGTGATCGTCTCCAGCGTCGAGGACATCATCTACGGGCGGCTGCGGCAGCAGCGCGCCTACGCCACCGCACAGGTCTCGATCAACGTCAAGGCCGTCGAGGGGCGGACGCTGGTCCGGCCGACGCTCTCGATCCAGCCGTCGGGCGGCGGCCCGGCGGTGACGATCTCGGCGGCGGCCGCCGAGCTCCGCGCCAATCCGGACGCCGGCACGCTCACCGTGCTGTGCCGCAACGGCACCCTCCATGTCGGCGACGTCAAGGCGGTGTTCCCCGACACCATCGAACGCGAGTTGCCCCTCGACGCCGTGAGCCGCAAGGGCGGGGGCTCGACGAGCCCGTCGGAGATCGCGATGGCCGACTTCGCCGCGGCGCGCGTCGAGCAGGCGGAGCGCATCAGCCGCATCGAGCAACTGGCCGCCGGCAAGCGCGCCCTGGCCCTCCTCGAGGGGCGTCTGGAGGGCACGCTGCCGCGCGCGGTGGAGCACGAGCGCGGCGTCGCCGCCGCCGAGCGCGGCCGCTACCACCGGATCGTGATGGAGCCGTGGCGCCGGTGGGCCAACGGCTTCTCGGCGCTGTGCTTCGTGCTCGTCGGGGCGCCGATGGCGATCCGGCTGCGCAACGCCGACTTCCTCACGAGCTTCTTCCTCTGCTTCCTGCCGATCCTCCTGGTCTACTACCCGGTGTTCATGTTCGGGGTCTCGCAGGCCAAGTCGGGCTCGGTCCCGCCGGTGGCCGTCTGGACGGGCAACGTGCTGGTCTGCCTGTGGGGGGCGTGGCTGCTGCGGCGCGTGCTCCGCACCTGAGCCGGCACCCCGGGGCCGCTGGCGGTCTTTTCCGCGCCCCTGGGAAGCTGGCAGACTTGGTTTTCTCATCCACCGGACCCGCCCCCATGCCCCGCCCCGTCACCCTGTTCACCGGCCAGTGGGCCGACCTGCCGCTGGAAGATCTCGCCCGCAAGGCGCGGTCGTTCGGCTTCGACGGCCTCGAGCTGGCCTGCTGGGGCGACCACTTCGACGTCCGCCGTGCCGTCGCCGAGACCGGCTACTGCGCGGCGATCCGCGACACGCTCGAGCGCCACGAGCTGTGCGTGCACGCGATCTCCTCCCACCTCGTCGGCCAGGCCGTCTGCGACCGGATCGACGACCGCCACCGGGCGATCCTCCCGCCCCATGTCTGGGGCGACGGCGACCCGGTGGGGGTCAACCGCCGCGCCGCCGCCGAGATGATGGAGACGGCCCGGGCCGCGCGCCGGCTCGGCGTCGCGGTCGTCTGCGGCTTCACCGGCTCGTCGATCTGGCCGCTGCTGTACTCGTTTCCCCCGGTGCCCCCGGAGTGGATCGAGGAGGGATTCCGCGCGTTCGCCGAACGCTGGAATCCGATCCTCGACGTGTTCGCCGAGTGCGGCGTGCGCTTCGCACTGGAGGTCCATCCCGGCGAGATCGCCTACGACACCGTGACCGCGGCCCGGGCGCTCGACGCGATCGGGCGCCGCGACGAATTCGGATTCAACTTCGACCCCAGCCACCTCCACTGGCAGGGAGTCGATCCCGTGGCGTTCATCGGCGCCTTCCCCGACCGGATCCACCACGTCCACGTCAAAGACGCCGCCACCACGCTCGACGGCAGCAGCGGGATCCTCGGCAGCCATCTTCCCTTCGGCGATCCACGCCGGGGCTGGGACTTCCGCTCGCCGGGGAGGGGTGCGATCGACTTCGAGGCGGTCATCCGCGCGCTCAATCGGATCGGCTACGGCGGTCCGCTGTCGGTCGAGTGGGAGGACAGCGGCATGGACCGCGAGCATGGCGCCGCCGAGGCGGCCGGTTTCGTCCGTACGCTCGACTTCCCGACCGCCCGTCGTGCCTTCGACGCCGCTTTCAGCCGGGAGGCGTGATGCCGGACCACGGGTCTCTTCGGTCCCGGCGCCACGCCCTGCGGGCGGCGGCCCTGCTCCCCGGAGCGCTCGTGGCCCGCGGCGGCGGCGCGGCCGACCGCCCGGCTTCGCTGCCGGAACTCGACGAGCGCTTCGCGGCGGCGCTCGACGATCTCGTGCGCCGCTGCCGGCGCGTCGGCCAGGAGCGGTTGGCAGACCTCGTCGCCGCCTGGCCGCTGCCCGCCGCCGCGGGGCGCCAGCAGATCGTCGCCATCGCCGAGTCCCTGGTGGTGCCCGAGTGGCTCGAGGGAGACCTGTCCCGCGGCCTGTGGGACGACTTCATCGCCGCGCGCCGCGCCCACGCCGACGCCCTGTTCGCCGTGGCCGCCGCGGCGGCCCGCGCCCATGCCGCCACGCCCCGGCGGGGCACCGACACCGCCGCCGCTCCCCCCTGGCCCGACCAGGGCTGCGAAGCGGTCCGGTTGCTCCATCTCGCGCTCCGCGACGATCCGTCCCACGCCCGCGCCCGCCGCGCCGGCGGCTGGGTCGAGCGCGACGGCCGCTGGGTGCTCGTCGAGGTCGACCGACGGCTCGACCGTGGCGAAGACTACGACCCGGCGTTCGGCTGGCTGCCACGTGGCCGGCTCGCCCGCTACCGCGCCGGCGAGCGCTACGATCTCGGCCGCTGGGTCGATGCCGTTGCGGCCGAGCAGCGCGAGAGGTCGCTGCAACGGCCGCTGCGCTTCGAGAGCGACCACTGGCGGATCGCGACGACGGCCGACCTCACCGCGGCGGCGGACCTGGCGCGGACCGTCGAGGAGGCATGGGCGGCGTGGCAGCAGGCGTTCGGAGCGTACCGGGCCGAGCCGTCGGAACGGGAGCGGTGGTTCGAGGGGCGCGGGCGACCGCCGGTGCTCGACGGTTTCGCCGCCACCCTCGTCCGCGACCGCGACGAATACGTCCGGGGCCTGGAGTCGGTCGAGCCGGCCGTCGGCCGCACCGACGGGATGTACTGGGCGCCGACGAAGACCGCGTGGTTCATCACCGCCGCCGACGCGGACACAGCCGCGGAGACGGCCCGTACCGTCCGCCACGAATGCACGCACCAACTGTTCGCCGAGACGCGGCCGATCAGCCGACTGGCCGGCGAGCGCGTCGGGTTCTGGGCGATCGAGGCCGCCGCCTGCTACATGGAGAGCCTCGTGGCGACGCCGTACGGCTGGACGCTCGGCGGCCCCGACGCCGGGCGGATGCCGGCGGCCCGCGAGCGCGTCCTCGAGGACGGCTTCCAGGTGCCGCTCGGCGAGCTGGCGGCGCTCGGCCGGCGTGAATTCCAGGCCGATCAGCGGCTGGCACCGATCTACAGCCAGATCTCCGGCCTCGCCGACTTCTTCATGAACGGACGGGACGGCCGCTACCGCGCGGCGTTCATCGAGTATCTGGTGCGCGTCTACACCGGCACCGCCACGGCCGACAGCCTCGAGAAGCTCTGCGACTCGAGCCACGCCGAGCTCGACGAGCAGTTCCGTCGCCACCTCGCCGCGGCCGACTCGGCGGCGGCCGCGGTGCGGTGAGTGGTACACTCCCTGCGCGCGATCCACCCCGGAGGACCGACATCGATGGCCACCCCCACTCGGCCGCTCCCCTTCGACGCCACCGACCGGCTCGCCATCGACACGATCCGGACGCTGGCGATGGACGCCGTCGAGGCCGCCAAGAGCGGCCATCCGGGCACGCCGATGGCGCTGGCCCCGGTGGCCTACACGCTGTGGCGTGACTTCCTCCGCTACGATCCGCACGATCCCGCCTGGCCCGACCGCGACCGGTTCGTCCTCTCCTGCGGCCACGCGTCGATGCTGATCTACGCGCTGCTCCACCTCGCCGGTGTCCGCCGCTCGGCCGGCAGCGCGGAGCCGGCGGTCAGCCTCGAGGCGATCCGCGGCTTCCGCCAGCTCGACAGCGTCTGTGCAGGCCATCCCGAGCACCACCTCATCGCCGCCATCGAGACGACCACCGGGCCGCTCGGCCAGGGCTGTGGCAACTCGGTCGGGATGGCGATCGCCGCGCGCTGGCTGGGAAGCCGGTACGGCGTCCCCGGCGCGAGGCTCTTCGACCACGACACCTACGTGCTGTGCAGCGACGGCGACCTGATGGAGGGCGTCGCCGCCGAGGCGGCGTCGCTCGCCGGGCACCTCGGCCTGGCCAACCTGTGCTGGATCTACGATGACAACTCGATCACGATCGAGGGTGAGACGCACCTCGCCTACACCGAGGACGTGGCGGGGCGATTCGCGGCCCTCGGCTGGCGGATCGAACGGGTCGCCGACGCCAACGACACCGCGGCCATCCACCGGGCCCTGACGGCGTTCCGCTCCGAGACCAAACGCCCGACGCTGGTGATCGTCAAGAGCGTGATCGGCTACGGTGCGCCGAAGAAAGCGGGCTCGCACGAGGCGCACGGCGCGCCGCTGGGTGCCGACGAGATCCGCGGCGCCAAGGCGGCCTACGGGTGGCCCGTCGACGGCACCTTCCACGTGCCTGCCGAGGTCCCCGAGCGGTTCGCCGCCACGTTGGGAAGCCGCGGCGCCGCGGCCCGCGTCGCCTGGAACACGGCACGCGACCAGGTCCGCTCCCACGCTCCGCATCTGGTCGCCGAGCTCGACACGCTGCTGGCCGGAAAGCTGCCTGCCGGCTGGGAAGCGGCGATCCCTGTCTTCCCCGCCGATCCCAAGGGTCTCGCCAGCCGGGTGTCGAGCGGCAAGGTGATCCAGGCCCTCAGCGGCGCGATTCCCTGGTTCCTCGGCGGTTCGGCCGACCTCGCCCCGTCGACGATGACGCTCGTCCCGGGGGCCGGCGACTTTTCTGCCGAGGATCCCACGGGGCGCAATTTCCACTTCGGGATCCGCGAGCACGGCATGGCCGCGGCCGTCAACGGCATGGCGCTGTCGGGGCTGCGACCCTACTGCGCGACGTTCTTCGTGTTCTTCGACTACCTCAAGCCGGCCCTTCGGCTCTCGGCGCTCGGCGGCCTCGGCGTGATCTACGTGCTGACGCACGACTCGATCGGCCTCGGCGAGGATGGCCCCACGCACCAGCCGATCGAGCAGCTCGCCAGCGCCCGTGCGGTGCCGGGGATCAGCGTGTTCCGTCCCGCCGATGCCAACGAGGTCGCCGAGGCCTACCGGGTGATCCTCCGCGATCCACACCGGCCGGCGGTGCTCGTCCTCTCACGGCAAAACCTTCCCACGCTCGACCGGACCGGTTTCGGACCGGCCACGGGCACGGCACGCGGGGCCTACGTTCTCCGTGAGGCCACCGGCGGCAAGCCGCAGTGCATCCTCATCGGGACGGGGAGCGAGGTCGGGATCTGCCTCGAGGCCGCGACCATGCTCGAGCGCGACGGCATCCGGGCGCGGGTCGTGAGCATGCCCTGCTGGGACCTGTTCGAGGCCCAAGACGAGGCCTACCGCGAGACGGTCCTGCCCGAGGCGGTGGGCGCCCGTGTCGCCTGCGAGGCGGCCGCCGGGTTCGGCTGGGAAAAGTGGCTCGGACGCCACGGCCGCTTCGTCGGCATGAACGGCTTCGGTGCCTCGGCTCCGGCCCCGAAACTGTATTCCCACTTCGGGATCACCGCCGCGGCAGTGGCCGACGCCGCCCGTGCCCAACTGACCTGACGCGACGATCGCGGAGCGGCTCGGCCGCCCTCTCGGCCTGCCGCCATGATCACGGCTGATGGTGGGAATCGCCGATCACCGCATCCTCGGCATCGACACCGGCGCGGACCTCGCCACGGTGGTTGCGATACAGATGGTCGTCGATGTGAAGGGCGTGGGGACCGATCCGTTCGACGTGGCCGTCCTCGTAGAGGACATGGTGCGTGCGCCGCGGATGGTTGCCGCTCCAATGCCCGTCGTCGTCGGGGGCATCGGCAAGGATCGGATGGTGGGCGCGACCCAGGTTGACCAACGGCTGCAGCCGGCCGGTGGGATCGCGATGGCCGAGCGTGTAGCCGAAATCCCCGCCCATCGACCGGACCATCCGATCGAATGCCTCGGCATCGCCCACTGCCGCGGCGCGCTTCACCTCGTCGAGCGACGGGATCACGAGGCTCCGCTTGGCCAGGTCGGACCCGGGCACGAGGAACGTGCCGTCGTCGGCGCGGAGGCGGTGCTCGGAGACGAGCGTCGGCGCGTAGAGGCCGGCACGCGACAGTGGTCCGGAGTCGGGGGGAGTGGGGAAGCGCCGGTGGTGTTCGGAATAGCCTGCCAGTCCGCCGGCGATCGACTGCACGTTGCGCTGGGTGCGTAACGAACGCGACTGGTCGATCCCGTCGAGCACCAGCGGGATCAACAACACGCTGGCGGCGATCGCGGTCGCCGCGAGGATCGCCCGGTCGATCCAAACCCGTGGCGACCGGACACGCGGCGGCACCCGCTCCTCGCTGAAGATCCGCGGCCGGGGCAGCGGGCCACCCGCCGCAGGTGCATGGGGCCTCAGGCGACGGCCGTCTTCACGGTGATTCTCGATGAACCGCAGGGTCCGCCGGGCGAGCCCCTCGGGAGGCCGTTCCGTGCCCGCGTCGGCCTCGAGGACCGTCGCCGCGCGGCGCAGCCGGTCGAGATCCTTCCGCAGGGGCGGACCGGTCACGGCGTCGGCGAGCGCCACGTCCACCCGCTGCCGCTGGTCGTCGTCAAGCGCTTCGAGGAGATAGCCGACAAGTTCGTCTCGCATGCTGGTGTCCGATGAGCTGGTGCCGCGGATTCTTCGGTCCCGTTCGCCGGCGTGGAACACCGGGGCGGAGGCCCGGTCATCGGGATTCCCCGATCACCGTGCTCGTCCTGCCCCGGGTGCCGACGGCGGGTCATGGAGTGTTGCCACTGTCCTGCCACGAACGGTTGAGCTTGAGCAGCGCCGCATGGAGCCGGCTTTTCACCGTGCCCACCGGCACACCGAGGACGTCGGCCGCTTCGCGGTATTTCAACCCCTGGTGGTAGACCAAGAGCAGCGCCCCGCGGAGCGTGTCGGGAAGATCCTCGACCGCCGTGCGGACCCACTGCTTGGCCTCCTCCCCGGAGAGCCGCTCGTCGGCCGTCTCGTCCCGCCCCGCAAGCATCTCCACCAGCGCCCCGACGTCGTCGTCGCCGGTCCGCTGGTCGAGGCTGACCATGCGGTGCCGACGATTGCGGCGCTGGGCGTCGATGGCCTGATTCGTGGCGATCGTGTAGAGCCACGGTCGGAACCGTCGGCCCTCGTCGAAACCCTCCTTCTTGAGATAGACCTGGAGAAAGGTCGCCTGAAACACGTCCTCGGCCATCTCGGCACTGCCGAGGTAGCGCTTCAGGTACCCGAACAACTCCGTTTCGTACCGGTGGACGAGTCGCTCGAAGGCCGACTCGTCGGCGCTGGTGCGGAACCGCCGGAACAGGTCTTCGTCCGCATCTCCATCGCGACGCCCCGGTCCGTCATCAGCGGCCCACGAACGCCCGCCGTCGCCGTCCCCTCCAGGGCCGGCGGCGGCCGGCGCATCGTCGTCGTGCTGGGCACCGTTCTCCACCGGACCGGTGGCGGGCAGGGCCTGCTCGCCACGTTTCCCCGAACCGCTCGGACGGCGCACCGGACCTCGGGCGGGCCCGGGGCCGTGGTCGGCGGCGGCGTGGGAATCGTGACTCGACATCGGTGGCTACGCAAGCCAGCGGTGGTCGGTTCGGCCCGGGCCCCCCACCGGTGAGGCCAGGGAGTATAAACGCAACGCGTCAGCCCCCGCGAAGTTGTGCAGCGCGGCTCCGGAGCCTCCGATTCGCCTTCGTGAGATCCGGTCCCGGACCGTCGTTCGGCCGATGCCGTCGCCAACCGGACGCCCTCGACCGGAGGGTACACTAAATCCCTCCCTTCCAGGCGACGACCCGTGAACGCTCGCCCGCACCCGTGCCGTGGAGCCCAGACGCAACGCATCCCACTGGTGGCCGGCATCACGACGATGGTGGCGTTCGCCGCCGCCACGGCCGCAGAGCCGCACTACGACCGGGACATCCGCCCCCTGCTCGCCGAGCATTGCCTCGGGTGCCACGGCCCCGATGCCGCGGCCCGGCAGGGCGACCTGCGGCTCGACACCGCCGCCGACACCCACGGCACGGTGATCGCCCCGGGCCGCCCCGACGACAGCGAATTGATCCGCCGGGTCGCCGCCACCGATCCGGACCTGCGGATGCCGCCGCCGGAGCATGGCCCCGGTCTCGCGGCCGCCGAGGTGGAGCGACTGCGGGGCTGGATCGCCGCCGGTGCGACGTTCGAGGGACACTGGGCATTCCGCCCGATCGCCCGCTCCGATCCCCCGGCGACCGACCAGCCGGGTGCGACCGCGATCGACGCCTTTCTCGCTGCCGCTCGGCAGTCACGTGGGCTGCCCGAGCCTCCGCTCGTCGACCGCCGCCGGCTCCTCCGGCGGGCGACCTTCGACCTCACCGGCCTCCCCCCGACCTGGGACGAGGTGGTGGCGTTCGTCGCCGACCCGGCGCCCGACGCCGAGGCCTTCGCCCGCGTGGTCGACCGGCTCCTCGACTCGCCCCGCTACGGCGAACGTTGGGGCCGGCACTGGCTCGACATCGCGCGCTACGCCGACACGCAGGGCGGCAGCGCGATCGGCTTCACGCGGTTCCCCTTCTCGTTCACCTACCGCGACTACGTGATCCGGTCGTTCAACGACGACGTTCCCTGGGATCGGTTCGTCACCGAGCAGGTCGCCGCCGACCAGATGGACCTTTCAGCCAACGACCCGGCGCTGGCGGGGCTCGGGTTCCTCACCGTCGGCATGCAGTTCCGCAACCGCTTCGACCTCCTCGACGACCAAGTCGACGTCGTCACCCGCGGGCTGATGGGGCTGACGGTCGCCTGCGCCCGCTGCCACGACCACAAGTACGACCCGATCTCGACCGCCGACTACCACGCCCTCGTCGCCACGTTCGCGCCGAGCAAGCCGCCCGAACTGCCTCCCGTCATCGGCACGCCGCCCCCCTCCCCGGCACTCGCCGACTACGAACGCGAGCTCGACCGGCGGCGGACGGTGCGCGACGACATGGCGCGCGACCAGATCGCCGTCCTCGAGGGGCGGCTGCGGATGCAGGTCGGCCTCTACCTCCGCGAGCTCGCCAAGGGCACGCCCGAGCAGGATCTGTCGAGCGCCTTCCTCTCGTTCCGCACCGACGACGTGCGCCCCCATCTGCTCGACCGGTGGCGCGAGTACCTCGCCGCCATCGGCCCCGACGATCCGGTGTTCGGCCCCTGGGTCCGGCTCCGCGACCTGCCGGCCGACGGCTTCCGCGAGCGCTGCGCCGAGATCGTGACGGCCCTGGGGGCGGAAAACGGCGACGCGGCAGCCGCGGCCGCCCGCAACGGTCTGTCCGACGACGCCCCGCGCCACAATCCGCTCGTTCTCACCGCCCTCGCCGACCGCTCGTGTGCCACGCTGTCCGACGTCGCCGACGCCTACGGCGACCTGTTCCGCAGCATTCACCGCGAGTGGCTCGAAGCCCAGCGGCTCGCGGCCGAGGAAGCGGTCGGCGACGGGGTCGTGACCGACGAGGACCCGCGGCATCTGGTGGTCAACAGCCCGATCCGCCGGCAGCTCCGCCACCACCTCTTCGCCCCCGGCACGCCCACCGTCCTCGACGCCGACCTCGGCCGCCAACTCCTCAACCGCACCGTTCAGGACGCGCTGGCCGGCAAGGCGGCGGCGATCCACGATCTCCACCTCTCCTCGCCCGGGTCGCCCCCCCGGGCGATGACGCTCGTCGAGCGGGCCAACGCCCCGCCGACGAGGATCCTCCGGCGCGGCAACCCGCTCGATCGCGGCGAAGCCGTCGCCGCCCGTTTTCCCACGATCCTCGCCCCTCCCGATGCCGCACCGTTCACGCCCGGCCAACGCCGGCTCGACCTCGCCACGGCGCTGGTCTCGGCCGACAACCCGCTCGTCCGCCGCGTGCTGGTCAACTGGGCCTGGCAGCATCATTTCGGCGTCGGCCTCGTGCGGACCCCCGACGACTTCGGGACGCGCGGCCGGTCGCCGACGCACCCCGAGCTCCTCGACTGGCTCGCCGAGGCGTTCCGCGACGACGGCTGGTCTCTCAAGGCCCTCCACCGGCGGATCATGTCGAGCGCCGCCTACCGCGCCGCCCCGGTCGAGGACCCGGCAGCCCGCGCCCTCGATCCCGACAACGAGACGCTGTGGCGGATGCCGCGCAGGCGCCTCGACCTCGAGGCGATGCGCGACGCGATGCTCGCCGTGTCGGAGGAGCTCGACACCACCCCCGGAGGCCCGCCGATCGATCTGGCCGCCGTGCCGACGATCCCGCGACGGACGGTGTACGGGTTCGTCAACCGCGACGTCGTCGCCCCGCTGATGGCGACGTTCGACGGCAGCAATCCGGCCGCCTGCACCGCCGTCCGCCCCGAAACCACGGTGCCGCAGCAGGCCCTGTTCGCCCTCAACTCCGACTTCGTCCAGGACCGGGCGGCGGCGCTGGCCGTGGCGGCGGCGCGGGCCGTGCCCGCGGGGGGGGCGGAGCGCGTGGCGTGGCTGTTCCGGCGCGTGGTGTCACGCGATCCCGCGCCTGACGAGACCGCCGACGCCCTCGGCTACCTCGCCGCGGAGCAGGGCGCCCTCACCGACGGCGGCGGCGCGGAGATTCCCTGGGCGCGGTTGGCCCACGTGCTGCTGGCGGGCAACGAGTTCCACTTCGTCGATTGAGCCGACCGAGCGCGAGGTCGCGGCATGATGGATGGCCCCATGAATCGCTCCCGCCGGCAGATCCTCCGTTCGACGGGTCTGGGGTTCGGCTCGCTGGCGCTGGCCGGGCTCCTGGGGCGATCGGCGTCCGCCGCCACGCCTCATTTCCCGCCGCGGGCCAAGCGGGTGATCCACGTGTTCTTGAACGGCGGCATGTCACAGGTCGACACCTTCGACCCGAAACCCGAGCTGCAGGCACGCGGCGGGCAGATGCTCCCCTTCGACAACCTCCAGACCGAACGCAAGACCGGGGTCGCCCTCCCCTCGCCGTTCACCTTCCAACGCCATGGCGAGTCCGGGATCCCGATCAGCGAGATCTTTCCCTGCCTCGCCCGGCACGCCGACGAGTTGGCGGTGATCCGCTCGATGCACGTCGAGCTGCCGAACCACGAGATGTCGCTGATGCTGATGAACACCGGCCACATGCGGCAGGTGCGGCCATCGTTCGGGTCGTGGCTCACGTGGGGGCTGGGGCAGGAGAACGACAATCTCCCCGGCTTCGTCGCGCTGGTTCCCGGCGGGATGCCCGTCGGCGGGGCCGGCAACTGGCGCAGCGCCTTCCTTCCCGGCGCCTACCAGGGGACCCACGTCGACACCTCGAAACCGGACCCCTCGCAACTGGTCGACCACGTGCGAAACAGCCGGATCCCCGCCGAACGCCAGGCGGCCCAGTTCGCCCTCCTCCGCTCCCTCAACGCGCGGCACGCCCTCGAGCGCCCCGGCGAGGAGGCGCTCGAGGCGCGGATCCGGTCCTTCGAACTGGCCTACGGGATGCAGCGCGAGGCGGCCGAGGCCTTCGACGTCCGCCAGGAGCCGGAGCACGTCATCCGTGCCTACGGCGACGGGCTCCAGAACCGCCAGCTGCTCATTGCCCGGCGCCTCGTCGAACGCGGGGTCCGGTTCGTGCAGACCTGGCATGGCAATCTCCAGCCCTGGGACAGCCACTCCAACATCCGCGCCGAACATTCCCGGGTCGCCCGCGAGTGCGACCAGGGGCTCGGCGCGCTGCTGGCCGACCTCAAGGCGCGCGGCATGCTCGCCGACACGCTCGTGCTGTGCACCGGGGAGTTCGGCCGGACGCCGAGCGTGGAGCTGGGGCAGAACGGCTCCGGGGCGTCACTCGGCCGCGACCACAACCACTGGGGATTCTCCCTGTGGCTCGCCGGAGGGGGCGTGAAGGGGGGCACGGTCCACGGCGTTACCGACGACTTCGGGTTCCGGGCGGTGCACGACCCCGTCAGCGTCCACGACCTCCATGCCACGATGCTCCGGCTCCTCGGCTTCGACCACACGCGGCTCACCTACCGCTACGCCGGCCGCGACTACCGGCTCACCGACCTCGAAGGGACGGTGGTCGAGCCGATCCTCGCCTGAAGCACGGCCCCGCCGGCTACTCGAGCCCGTAGGCGCCGGCCATCGGCACGTCGAGCCCGGAACGGCTGGCGAATTGCGTCCGCGACAGGAAACGCGGCTCGAGGTTGAACGTCACGCCGACGTTGTTGCGGCTGTAGTCGACGTTGAACCCGAAGGTCATCAGGAACGACTCACCGATCCGCACGAGCTGGAAGTTCTGGCCGATGTTCATCCCGCGGAGGTTGAGCGCCGTGCCGAACGAGCTCGCCCACTTGGGGCTCATCCGGTAGGTGTACGACCCGGTCAGGACGCTGGCCTGGATCGGTCCGCCGAACTCGTTGAAGCCGATGTAGAAGCTCCCGCGCGGCGTGCGGTTGAGCAGCGCCCCGACGGTGTACAGCTGCTGGCCGCCGGTGAAGAAATCCACGTCGGCGCTCGACAGGACCGTGGTCCGGTCGCCGACGTGCCAGCGGAAGTCGTACTGCCACAGTCCGAGCGGCTGGCCGAAGTTCTGCCCGGTCACCGGAAACACCTCGCCGTCGATGTCGAGCGTGATCCAGTCGATGATCCGGCGGTTGCCCGCCGGGCCGCGCTTCGTCTGCCAGCGCTGCCGGGCGGCGAGCCGGAACACCGACAGATCGTTGGCGATCTCCGTCGGCCCGGTCACCCAGCTGGCGAGGCCGCGCCGGACGGCGTAGGAGCGCGGGTCGTATTTGCCGTCGGGGCCGAACACCACCCCCGGCGGCAGCGGCGTGGCCTGGCCGGGGATCGCCCCGTAGTCCCAATACGGGATGTTGCGCCGGTATTGGTTGATCGTGTCGTCGTCGATCTGGTCGTAGAGCGGGAGCTGGGACAGGTCCTGGGTCGAATCCGCGTAGGCATACTCGAGCTCGAAGACCACCTTGTGGGCGATCCCGTGCACGTTCCACAGCGTGCTCTCGACGGAGTTGTCGGCGGTCCACATCGGCAGGCTGGAACGGATCCCGACCTGACCGTACGCGCGGTCGAGGGGCGACTGCGACAGGTCCTGTCCCCAGTGGGCCAGCTCACCGAGCGCGTAGGGCACGAGCTTGACCGGCCCGGCCTGGAACGGCAGGTCGATCTCGTGGCGCGTCGCCAGCCGCTCGCCGATCACGTCGGCCTCGTAGGGGAGCGTCGTCCAGTACTGCAGCCCCTGCCCGGGCGTCGGCGTCTGCGGCAGCGCCTGGCGGACGTAGGAAGCGCCGCTGTGCTCGTACCACGAGAGGGCGTCGCGGAGCAGCGGCTGCGCCATCGTGTAGTGGTCGAGCCGCGGCCACCACTCGCTCTGGGTGAAGAACGGATCGACGCGGACGCTGGTCAGCAGCCGCAGTTCACGGTTGTCGATCGGCCGCCGGAGATCGAGCCAGGTGCGCTGCTCGTAGCCCTCCTCCCACTCCGCCTCGTAGTACTCCTCGAGGAAGTTCATGTCGCTGATCCATCCGGCGGCGCCCCGCGCCTGCCAGCCACCACCGAGATCCTGGCGGTGACGCCAGAAGGCCCGGCCGCGGAAGTCGTCGGGGTAGGTGAAGTCGCGGCGGTAGAGGCCGAGGTTGTCGATGCCGTGGTCGTTGATGAACCAGGCGTCGAGCACGCCGTTGGCCGGGGTGCCGATGCGGAGGAAGTCAGGGCGGTTGTAGAGCAGCGCGGTGCCGAAGCCGAGGCCGCGGTAGCTGAGGTAATCGATGTTCAGATCCCAGTCGACGCCGTCGGGGGGCTGCCGCCAGCCGAAGATCTGGAACAGGTCAAAGCTCGTGAGCACCTGCGCGCCCATGATCCGGTCGTTCCGGACCTGGACGTTATTGATGTAGAAGGTCGGCTTGCGCGCGTCGGAGGCGAGGATCGGCCACCACAGGACCGGCACCCCGCCGAGCGTGACGGTGTTCCCCCGGCTGACGATGAACTGGCGGTGCTCGACGGCGGGCTCGCCGGTGAGCGGATTGACCGCCGGGGCACCGTCGGGCCCGGCCAGCGGCACCTGATCGTCGGTGAACTCCATCTGCCGCGAGCGGAACTCCCAGGTCGGCACCCCGAGGCGGCTGCTCGTCAGCCCGGTCCCGCCGGCCACGAACCGGCTCCGGTCGACCTGGCGGAGGACATCGGCGCGCAACCGCACCAGGCCCGAGTAGTTGTCGACCGGCGTCAGTACGGTGGCGCCGGTGATTACGCCGGAGCTGCGCGGCACGTCGTAGAACATGCTCGTGGCCTCGACCACGCGTTGCCCCTGCCGGAAGACGACGTTGCCCTCCATGTACAGTTCGAGCGGTACGTCGGCGGCCTGCGCGGCACTGCCGTCGAGGTCGGGTTGGCCCGCGCCCCGGGTCCAGATCACGAGCCGGTCGGCAGAGATGTCGAGCGGCCCGGCGGGGTCGACCCCGTCGACGACGAGATTCACCCCCGACGTGATCACCGCCACCCATTCACCGCCGGCAGGGCTGGGGAACCAGCGGATCGCGAGCGGCACGCTCGACCGCGGAAAAGCGCGGAGCCGCCGCCCCGGCACGGCCGCCACGGCGGGCGGAGCGCGGCCGCCGAACTCGCTGTACTGCGCCAGCGTCACCGCACCGTCGTCACCCGCGCGCTCGGTCACCGGGGGCGGGGCGCCTTCGGGCGGCCGGTCGTAGACCGCCGGCGTGCCCGCCGCCGGCACGACGCTGGTGAAGGCGAGCGTCGGGGATCGGCAGGTCCAGAAGCGCCCCGTCCACTGCGGGCCGCGGACCGTGGCGTTCCCCGTGTCGTCGCCGGAGGCGACGCGCACGTCTCCGGCCATCCGCACGAGCACCCCGCGCAGCGGCGGCCGCGGCGGGCCATCGGCACCGGGATCGGCGTCGGGAGGCGGTGCACCGGGATCCTGCTCGATCCAGACCACGGCCTCGTGGGCAGTGGCCAGTGTCGTGCCCTGTTCGATCCGCACGCCGCCGGTGAGATGCCAGACGTCGTACGAGCCCTCGGTCCACCGCGCCGCCTGGCCCGCGCCGATCGACAGCCCCTCGCCGGGATCGACGGCCGGTACCTCGATCCTGCCTGCCTCGGCGATCGCAGCGGCCAGGCCTCGCGCCGGCACCGCGGCGAGTACGCCGGCCGTGGGCGCGGGCTCGGGCACCGTCTGGGCGCCGGCGCGCGGCAGCCCGATCACCACCAGACAGGCGACGGCGAGGGCGCTCCCGCGGGCGGACCGGGGATGGCGGCGGAGCGGTGGAGGGATGCCGTGTGAGCGCACGCGTGGAGTCCGCGCGGAAGCGCGGGAGGGGACGGACTTGAAAAAATCCGCGGGGTTATAGGAGTGCCGCGCGCAGGGGGTCAAGGCATCGCGGACCCCGCCGACGGCCCCCAAGTCCGCGTCGCGATTGGGGTTATCCCGCCGCGCGGTGGCCAGCTCGAAGGTCGCGTCCCCGGGGAGCGCCCTCGCGTCACCTTCGCCACGGCGCTCCCCGCGCGGGCGATTGGGTGGGACTGGTGACCCGCGTCGGCCGACGGCTACGATGACGACGTTTCCCAGCCTGCCCCGGGAGCGGAGAAGGACGTGGTCCACCGTCCGTCCGCCGTCGCCCCGGCCCGCCCCGTTTGCCAGAAGAGCCCCGCCCGATGCCCACGCTGAGCCAGCGGGTCGCGGGGTGGCTGATCGCCCGGCGCGTCGTGCTGGCCGGGCTGGCGCTGCTCGCCGGGGTCGTGGCCGTCGAGCGGGCGCGGCATCTGGAGTTCTCCCGGTCGATCGACGCGATGTTCGATCGCACCGACCCGGCCCTCGTGCCCTACTACCGGGTCGCCCGCACGTTCGGCTCCGGCGAGGTGCTCGTCGTCGCCTACGACGACGCCGACCTGTTCTCCACCGCCGGGATCGCCCGGCTCCGCACGCTCACCGACCGGATCGCGAAGCTGCCGGGGATCGCCGCCGCCACGAGCCTCGCGACCACTCCGCTCGGCGACGGGATCGTCGACGTCGCCGGCAATCCCGCCGCCGCGTCGCTGGTCACGCTCCTCGAGGGCTACGTCGTCGGCACCGACCGCCGGACGGCAGCGGTCGTCTGCGTCCTCGCCCCGGCGGCCGGCGACGGGACCCAGTCGGGGCGTGGGGCGACGATCGACACGCTCCGCACGCTGGTCGCCGACCTGCCCGAGGGCACCGTCGCCGGCGAGCCGGTGATGCTCCGCGACGGGTTCGCGATGCTCGAACGCGACGGCGACCTCCTCGGCACGACGGCCGGCCTGCTCGCGGCGGCCGTCCTCCTCGTCTCGTTCCGCAGCCTCCGCTGGCTGGTGGCGCCGCTGGCGGTGGTCCTCCTCGCCCTGTGGACGACGCGCGGCGTGCTGGCCCTGCTCGGCCTGCGGCTGACGATGGTCTCGACGATGCTCTCGGCGATGGTCACGGTGGTGGCGATCGGCACGGTCGTGCACCTGATCGTGGAGTTCCGCCGGCAGCGGTCGCTGGGGCTGTCCCCCGAGGCGGCCCTGCGCGAGGCGCTGTCGATCCTGATGTGGCCGATCGTCGGGGCGATCGCCACCGATTGCATCGGCTTCGGCTCGTTGCTGGTCAGCCGGGTGGGGCCGGTCCACGACTTCGGGCTGATGACCGCGATCGGCGCCGTGATGGTGCTCCTCGCCGCCGCGGCGCTGGTGCCGTTCCTCGCCCTCGCCGGTCGGTTTTCCTCCGACCCGCGCCGTGCCTGGGGCGAGGGGCTGCTCGACCTCGGGCTCGACCGGCTCGTCAAGCGGATCGTCGCCCAGCCGTGGACGATCCTCGCCGTCACCGCCGGCGTCGTCGCGGTGGCGGTCTCGGGGATGCGCTGGCTGGAGGTGGAGACCGACTACATCCGCAACTTCCGCCGGGGCAGCGCGGTCGTCCGCTCCTACGAGATGGTCGAGACGCGGCTCGGGGGCGCGGGGGTGTGGGACGTGCTCGTGCCCTCCACCGATCCCCCCGACGCGGCGACGCTCGCCGCCGTGGCCCGCCTCGAGCGCCGGCTGCGCGAGGAGGTCGTCGTGCCGGGTGCCGACGGCGGGTCGGCGCCCGGGCTGACGAAGGTGATGAGCCTCGCCGATCTCCTCGACGCCCTGTCGCCGGTGAAGCTCGCCGATCTGGAGAGGAGCCGGGTCGGGGGGTGGGTGGTGGGCGGGGCGTTGGCGCTGCTGCGGCAGCGCGAGCCGCGGCTCACCGCGGCGCTGTGGGGCCGCGATCCCGCCGACGGGTCGGCGTGGCTGCGGGTCATGCTCCGCTCCCGGGAGCGGCAGCCGGCGGCGGTGAAGCACGCCGTGATCGCCGGGGTCCGCCGGATCGTCGCCGAGGAGTTTCCCGCCGCCCCGGATCGGCCGGGGGGCGAAGTCACCGGGTTCTTCGTGCTTCTGGCCCAGCTCGTCGACCGGCTGCTGGCCGACCAGTGGGCGGCGTTTCTCGTCGCCACCGCGGGGATCCTCCTCCTCCTCGCCGTCAGCCTGCGGAGCGTGGTGTTGGCGCTGGTGGCCCTGGTGCCGAATGCCTTGCCGATCTTCCTCGTGCTCGGCCTGCTGGGCTGGATCGGCGAACCGGTCAACATGGGGACGGCGATGATCGCGGCGGTGTCGATGGGGCTGTCGGTCGACAGCTCGATCCACTACATCGTCGCCTTCCGTCGCCGGCTCGCCCTCGACGGCGCCGTCGAGGCGGCCCTCGGCGTGGCCCACGAGACGGCCGGGCGGGCGATGGTGTTCGCGACGCTGGCCCTCGTCGTCGGGTTTCTCGCGCTGCTGTCCAGTTCGTTCATCCCCACCGTGTCGTTCGGCGCCCTCTGCTGCCTGACGCTGACCGGTGGACTGGCCGGGAACCTCGTCGTCCTCCCGGTGCTCCTGGCGCTGGTGGCGCCGTGGCTCACGCCGCCCCGGTCGATGCCGTCCGACGGCGGCACGGTTTCCGGACCGGCACCCGCCCCCTACACTGTCGCTCCCGCCACCCCGGAGACGCCGTGATGACCCCCGACGCGATGCCCCCGCAGCCCCCGATCACCGTCGATGCCACGACGAAGGTCGCCGCGGTCACCGCCGACGCGCTGGTGATCTTCGTCGGCAGCCGCGACGGGCGCGCCGACCTCGGCCGCGGCCCGGCCGCGGCGATCGACGCCGCCACCGGCGGCCTGCTGACCCGTCTCGCGGCCGCCGGTGAACTGCACGGCAAGCCGGGGGAGTGCCTCGCGCTCCTCGCCCCTTCCGGCCTCCAGGTCGGCCAGTTGGTCGTCGTCGGTACCGGCGCGGCGTCGTTGTCCGATCCGGCAGCGTTCTACCGGGCCGCGGCGACCGCCACCCGCCACCTCGCCGCCAAGCCGCGGACGGCGGTGGCGCTCGTCGCCGATCCCGACTGGACGGCGCGGCAGACCGAGCAGGCCGTCGCCGGGGCCGCGGTCGGCATGGTCGGCCAGGATCTGTTCCGTGCCGAACGGCGCCGCACGCCGTTTCCGGTCGTCTGGCTGGGGGCCGACGCCGCCGCGGTCGAACGGGGCGCACGGATCGGCACCGGGGTCAACCTCGCGCGGCGGCTGGTCAACATGCCGCCGGACGACATCTACCCCGCGAGCTTCGCGGCCACCGCCGCCGCCGTCGCCGCCGACACCGGTCTCGGCTGCGAGATCTGGGACGAGGCCAGGCTCGTGCGCGAGGGCTGCCGGGCGATCCTCGCCGTCGGCAAGGGGAGCCACCGCGCGCCGCGGATCGTCCTGCTCACGTATCGCGGTCCCGGGGTACCCGAGGGACCGCCCCATCTGGCGCTGGTCGGCAAGGGGGTGACGTTCGACTCGGGGGGGCTGTCGCTGAAGCCGCCCGACGGGATGCTGACGATGAAGTGCGACATGGCCGGCGCCGCCGCCACGCTGGCCGCGGCGGCGACGATCGCCCGGCTCGGACTGCCGATCCGTCTCGTCGCGGCGCTCGGCCTGGCGGAGAACATGACCGGTCCGGCGGCCTACAAGCTCGGCGACGTGATCCGGGCGCGGAGCGGGACGACGATCGAGGTCCACAACACCGACGCCGAGGGGCGGATCGTGCTGGCCGACGTGCTCGACGTGGTCCGCGGCTTGGCGCCGGCGGGGATCGTCGACGCCGCGACGCTCACCGGGGCGTGCGTCGTGGCCCTCGGCACCGAGGTCGCCGGGCTGTTCACCAACGACCAGGCCTGGTGCGACCGCGTCGCCACCGCCGCCCGCGCGGTCGGCGAGCCTGTCTGGCAACTGCCGATGTACCCGGAGATCTACGACGACCTCATCAAGGGCGAGGTCGCCGACATCAAGAACATCGGCGACGGCCGCTGGGGGGGCGCGATCACGGCGGCGAAGTTCCTCGAGCGGTTCGTCGGCGCGATCCCCTGGACCCATGTCGACATCGCTGGTCCGGCATTCGCGGAGAAGCCGCGTCCCTGGACCGACGGCGGGGGCAGCGGGGCGATGGTCCGGGCGTTCGTCGAGCTCGCCCGCGGCCTCGGCTGATTCACGGCGACGATGAGCCCGCGCCGAGCGTGGCGGCGACGGTCTGACGGGTCACCGGCGTGATCACGCCCCGTTCGGTGACGATCCCCCGGATCAGGCGCGCGGGGGTGACGTCGAACGCCGGGTTGTAGGCGGCGGCGCCCTCCGGGGCCGCCCGCACCCCGAGCGGCGCGAGCACCTCGGCCGCCGACCGCTCCTCGATCGGGATCCCGCTGCCGTCGGCCAGCGCCAGGTCGAACGTGCTCGACGGCGCGGCGACGAAAAACGGCACGCCGTGTGCCGCCGCCAGGAGCGCCAGCGAGTAGGTGCCGATCTTGTTGGCCGTGTCGCCGTTGGCGGCGATCCGGTCGGCACCGACGATGCAGGCGCCGATCCGGCCGGTGGAGAGGAGATGGCCGGCGGCGGCATCGACCAGCACGGTCACCGGAATCCCGCGCTGCACCAATTCCCAGGCGGTCAGCCGCGCGCCCTGGAGCAGCGGCCGGGTCTCGTCGGCGAAGACCGTGAACCGCCGGCCGAGGTCCCAGGCCGAGGTGATCACCGCCAGCGCCGTACCCGCCCCGCCGGTCGCGAGGCAGCCGGTGTTGCAGTGGGTGAGGATGTCGCCGGCGGGGAGGATCGCGGCGCCGTGCCGTCCGATCGCCGCGCACAGCCGGCGGTCCTCGTCGTGGATCTCCCGGGCGACCGCCAGGAGCCGCGCCCGGCAGTCGCGCGCCGTGGCGCCGGCGGCCAGCCCCGCGAGCGCCGCGGTGCAGCGCTCGACCGCCCAGCGGAGATTGACCGCGGTCGGGCGCGCCGTGGCCAGGGCCTCGGCGCGTGCCGCGAGATGGTCGCGGAGGGCCACGCCTTCGAGGTCCTCCGCCAGCGCCTCACCGGCGGCGACCGCCATCCCGTAGGCGCCGGCGATCCCGATCGCCGGCGCACCGCGGACCCGCAGGCTGCGGATCGCCTCGACGACCGCGGCGACGTCGCCGCAGGCGATCCATTCCGCCCGGCCGGGAAGGAGCGTCTGGTCGAGGAGGAGGAGCCGGCCGGCGGGGCCGTCGTCACCCTCCCAGCGGATCGCGACCGGCGCGCCCGGCGCGGATGCCCCGACGTTCACGGCTGGTACCACTCGCAGGGCAGCCCGAAAGCGGCGGCGACCGCCGGCTGGACGAGCCGACCGCAGTGGACGTTGATCGCCGAGCGGATCGCGCTGCTCGCCCGCGCCGCCTCGTCGACCCCGGCGGCAGCCAACTCGAGGACGTAGGGGAGCGTGGCGTTGCACAGCGCATAGGTGCTCGTCCGCCCCACGGCGCCGGGCATGTTGGTGACGCAGTAATGGACGATGTCGTCGACGAGATAGGTCGGCTCGGCGTGCGTGGTCGGACGGCTGGTGGCCACGCACCCTCCCTGGTCGATCGCCACGTCGATGATCACGGCCCCCGGCTTCATCAGCTTCAGGTCGTCGCGCTCGACGAGGTGCGGCGCCCGTGCCCCGGGGATGAGGACGCTGCCGATCACCAGATCGGCACGGCCGAGATGCTCGCGGATCGTGTGCCGGTCGGAGTACAGGCAGTCGACGTTGGGGGCGGTGACGTCGTCGAGGTAGCGGAGCCGCTCGAGGTTGGTGTCGAGCAGGGCGATGTTGGCGCCGAAGCCGGCGGCGACCTTGGCGGCATTGGCCCCGACCGTTCCCGCCCCGAGCACCAGCACGCTCGCCGGCGCCACCCCCGGCACCCCGCCGAGGAGGATCCCGCGCCCCATCTGCGGCTTTTCGAGGTACTTCGCCCCCTCCTGGATGCTCATCCGGCCGGCGACTTCGCTCATCGGCACCAGCAGCGGCAGCCGGCCGCGGTCGTCACGGAGGGTCTCGTAGGCCACCGCGGTGGCACCGGTGGCGAGGAACCCCTCGGTGAGCGCGCGGTCGGCGGCGAAGTGGAAATAGGTGAACAGCGCCTGGCCGGCGCGCAGCAGCCCGAGCTCGGCCGGCTGCGGCTCCTTGACCTTGACCACCAACTCGGCGGCGGAGAAGACCTCTTCGGGACCGTCGACGACGGTGGCCCCGCAGGCCGCGTAGGCCTCGTCGGCCAACCCCGAGCCCGCCCCGGCACCGGCCTGCACGAGGACGCGGTGGCCGCCGCGGACGAGCTCCTCGGCTCCGACCGGGAGCAGCGCCACCCGGTACTCGTCGCGCTTCGTCTCCTTGGGAACGCCGACGATCATCCGCTGCCTCCCTGCTGGCTGGCCATCACGATCCCACCGCCGCACCCGGTCACGATGCCGTCCGGGCGTGGTGGCCCACCGTCGCGCTCAGGCGATCCGGTAGTCGGCCGGCATCGGAATCTTGTAGTTGCCGTCCTTGTCCGGCTGCACCGGCGGCTCGGCATCCCACGAGAGGTTCTCCGGCATCGTCCGGTAGTTGAGCTCGAGGGCCTGCTTGTAGCCCCACTGCTTGCCGGTGTAGGTCGCGAACCGCCCGAGGACCGACGAGAAGCTCGACGTCGTGCCGTAGTAGGCGTTGTTGAGCGGCCGGTCGTTGCGGATCGCGTCCTGCAGTTCGTCGTGCTCGACCTGGTAGGGGTTGGGATTCTCCCCCTCGAACTTCCACAGCACCTTGCCGGCGTAGTCGGTGATCTCGCCGATCTTGACGTAGCCCTTGGTGCCCTGGAACTCCTCGTTCACGCGGCCGTCACCACCGGGAAACTGGCGGCACTGGCTGGCGATCCGGATCCCACCGGGGTAGGTGAAGTTGACCGCGTGGTGGTCGTAGATCTCGCTCGGCTGACCGGGCACGCGGTTCTGCTTGCCGCCGGTGCCGTAGGCGCTCTCCGGGAGCTTGTCGAGGAACCAGTTGGCGACGTCGATGTTGTGGACGTGCTGCTCGCAGATGTGATCGCCGCACAGCCAGTTGAAGTGATACCAGTTGTTGACCTGGAACTGCATCTCGGTCTGGTTCGGCTGGCGGTTGCGGTACCAAATGCCGGCGCCGTTCCAGTAGACCTGGCCGCCGATGATGTCGCCGGCGAGCCCCTCGCGGATCCGGGCCACCGTCTCGCGGTACTTCCGCTCGTAGCGGCGCTGGAGACCGACGACGACCTTGAGCTTCTTCTCGTCGGCCATCTTCGCCGCCTCGAGGCACAGCCGCGCGCCGAACGAGTCGACGCACACCGGCTTCTCCATGAACACGTGCTTGCCGGCCTCGACCGCCTTCTGGAAGTGGAACGGACGGAAGCCGGGGGGTGTCGCCAGGATCACCAGGTCGCAGTGGTCGAGGACCTTCTGGTAGCCGTCGAGGCCGTCGAAACGCCGGTCCTCCGGGCAGTCGAGCTTGTCCTTCATCGAATCGACGGCCTTGAGGGCCCCCTCGATCCGATCCTTGAAGGCGTCGGCCACCGCCGTCAGCTTGACGTTCGACCCGGGCACCGACAGGGCCTGCTGGAGGGCACCGGTGCCGCGGCCACCGGCGCCGATCAGGCCGATGCGGATCGTGTCGGTCGACGGGGACTGGGCGTGTACGGCGCGGGCCGCGGCGAGCGCACCGGCCAGGCTTCCAGCGGCCCCGAGCCCCGCTCCGCGGAGGGCATCACGGCGCGACAGGGCAGGAGTCACGATGACGGGAGCGGGCATCTCGGAGTCTCCGGAAGGGACGACGCGGGACGGTGGACGGCGGAGAGACTACCCGACCGCGGCGTCGAAAAACACCCTCTTCCCCCCGGCTTCAGACCGCGCCGCACAGGGCTCACTCCCCGCGTGGCCCGACGGATTCGTCGGCCGACGCCCCCCCCTCCGCAGCCGCCGCGCCCCGGTCGCGGACCACCAGCCGGATCGGCACCTCGCGGAACGGCGTCCGCTCCCGGAGGGCGCCGATCAGGTAGCGCTGGTAGGTCTCGGGAAGTCCGGCGGTTCCGCTGGTCGCCAGCACGATCGTCGGCGGGAGGACTTCGACCTGCGTCGCGTAGTACACGCGCGTCGGCCGGCCGCGCCGATCGGACGGCGGCGGATTGGATGTGACCGCCTCGCGGATCAGGGCGTTGAGCCGGCCCGTCGGCACGCGGGTGCCGGCCTGCCGGAACAGGCGCTGGGCGGTGTCGACGGTCGCCTTGACGTTCCGCGCGGCGGTCGCCGTGACGAACTCCACCGGTGCCCAGGGCATCGTCCGGAAGGTGTCGCGCAGGTACTGGATCCACTCGCGGCGCCGGACGTCGGCGGCGTACAGGTCCCACTTGTTGACGACGAACACCACCGGCTTGGCCTCCTCGACGATCGTCTCGGCGAGCTGCTTGTCGACCTTGCCGATCGGCTCGGTGGCGTCGAAGAACAGCAGCACGATGTCGGCCCGGCGGATGCCGCGCTGGGCGCGGTGGGTGGAATAGAAGTCGATGTCGCTGGTCCGGCTCTTGGCGCGGCGCAGCCCGGGGGTGTCGATCGCCAGGAAGGAGTGGCCGTCGACCTCGAAGCGGACGTCGATGCTGTCGCGGGTGGTGCCGGCCACCGGGCTGGTGATCACCCGCTCGGCCCGTGCCAGGGCGTTGACGAACGTGCTCTTGCCGACGTTGCGCCGGCCGACGATCGCCAGCTTCATCTCCGGCAGTGACCCCGCTTCGGCCTCCTCCGGCCACGCCTCGGGGATCCGCTCGAGGATCTCCTCCTCGAGCCGATCGCGCCCGCGGTTGCCGCGGACGCTGGTCACCACCGGCGTGCCGAATCCCAGGGCGGCGAACTCCGCGGCATGGGCGTCGAGCGCGGCGTCGTCGGCTTTGTTGGCGACCAGCAACACCGTGGCCCCGGTGCGGCGGACGCGGTCGGCCACCATCCGATCGTCGGCCACCAGGCCGGCACGGACGTCGACGACCATCACCACCAGCGCCGCCTCGGCCAGCCCGGCGGTGATCTGGGCGTCGATCTGTCCGGTCAGACCGTCGGGATCGTCGAACCCCATCCCGCCGGTGTCGACCAGATCGATGAACCGGCCACCGAGACCGATCCGCTGCACGAGCCGGTCGCGCGTCACCCCCGCCGTCGGATCCTCGATCGCGATCCGTTTGCCGACGAGCCAGTTGAACAGGCTCGACTTGCCGACGTTGGGGCGGCCGACGACGACGACCCGGGGCACGATGGCGTCAGAGGCGGACATCGGCGGCATCCAGGGGGTCGCCCAGGCGCCGGCGCGGCGCGGCATGGACGAGGTAATGGTGGGTGATCCCGTCGGAGAAGGCACGCAGATCGTGCTCGAGCCGCCCGAGGAGGAGGCCGAGCGCCCCCCGCTTCCCGGTGCCGTCGACCAGCGCGAGCTCGCCGACGTCGGCGAGCCGCACCGCCGCCAGCGCCGCCATCGTGGCGCGCCGTTCGGCCGACAGCACCGGCGAGACCTCGTCGACCGGCAGGGCGGCGGCATGGGCATCGAGGGCGGCGACCTGGAAGCCGATCGAGCGCGGGTTGGTCTCGTCGATCACCAGCAGGTCGATCACCGGTGCCGCCTCGAGGGCCCCAAGGTAGCGCGTGCGGTAGGTCATCGAGCTGTCGGCGATCTCCAGCAGCATCTCCAGCAGCCGCGGCTCGTCGGCGGCGGCGCTGACCAGCGTGGCACGGAGAAGGCGGATCAGCCCCACCGCGCGCTCCAGACGCCGACCCATGTCGAGGAAGCGCCAGCCTGGACCACGCGTCATGCTCTCGGTGCCCATGCCGGCGAAGGCCGCCAGATCGATGATCACGCCGTCGAGGCGCGCGAGCACGTCCGGGCCGGGCCCGGGCGCCCCCGGCGACTCCGCCGCCGACCGAGCGAGGGCCTCCCGCCGGACCCGGGCGAGAATCTTCCAGGAATCGATCGACAGCCGGTCCCGGACGACCGATGCGGTTCGCCACAGGCTCTCGATCGACGAGGCCACGCTCCCGCTGCGGTCCGCTCCCGAGACGGCACCGTCGAGCTCGACGGCGATCTCGCCGGCGGTGGCGGCCCGTCCCGGCTCGAGCCACTCGCGCCGCGGCACCGGTGGTTCGCCGAACGTCGCCAGGAGGTGGGCAACGGCCCCGACGCTGTCGAGGTTACTCTCCGACGACAGCCGCACCGCCGCGGCGCGGAGCAGTCGGGCGGTGCCCTCGGCGCGCTCGACGTGCCGGCCGAGCCAATGGAGATGGTCGGCGACCCGGCTGGGGAGATCATGCCCGCTGCGCCGCAGCGGCACCGGCTGGCCCGGTGCGCGGAGCAGGCTGACCGCCGCCACCGGGCCGGGCGACAGGACCCAGACGTCCTTGGAACCGTCGCCGAAGAGGACCGATTCCTCGACACTCGACCGGCCCAGGCTCATCCGCGCCAGCCCCCCCGTCATCACCGTCGGACCATCGGCACCGGCGGCGCTGAAGCAGCGGATGACGACGGCCGCCGGCGCGATCGCGCTGCCGTTCCAGCAGGGGGCGACCGAGCGCTCGATCATCGGCCTCCCGACCCAGCCCTCCGGCCGGTGGCGGATCCGCGCGACGAGCCGCGCGCGCGACGCGCCGTCGAGCAACCCGGGGGCGAAACGCTTCGTCCCCCCGTCCGGTGCAACCGGCTCGATCACCATCCCGTCGAGCCCGTCGAGCACCCGCTGCAGGTTGCCGGGGATCCCGCACCAGAACGACGGGGGTGATTCCAGGAGCAGTTCCTCGCCGAGCAGGCGCCGGGCGAGCTGCGGGAGAAACTCGGCGAACGCCGGGGACTCGACGAGGGCGCTGCCCAGCGCGTTGGCCACCGCCACGTGCCCCTCGCGCGCCGCCTGGACCAGACCAGGAGTCCCCGTCAGGGCGGCACTGTCGAGCTCGAGCGGGTCGCATTCACGATCGTCGACGCGGCGGAGGAGGACGTCGATCGGCACCAGGCCCCCGAGCGTCTTGAGGCTGACACGGTCCTCGCGGATGGCGAGATCGCCCCCCTCGACGAGCGTGTAGCCGAGGTAGCGGGCCAGGGAGGCATCTTCGAAGTAGGTCGGGCTGTCGGGGCCGGGGCTCGCCAGGGCGATCCGCGGCGTGTCGCGCGACGGCACGAGCCCGCGGAGCATCCCCCGCAGCGCGATGAAGAACGGCGCCAGCCGCGCCACGCGGCTGTCCCGGAAGGCCTCGGGGAGCAGCCGCGAAACGACCAGCCGGTTCTCCAGCGCGTAGCCGAGGCCGCGGGGCACGCCGGTCCGGTCGCCGAGCGCGAGCCAGCGTCCGTCCCGGCCGCGGGCGACGATCGTGGCGTGGAGGTGCAGCCAGCGCCCCCCCGGAGGCTCGATGCCGTGGCAGGGGCGCAGGTAGCCGGGATGCCCGAGGACCAGTTCGGCGGGCACGACGCCGTCGCGGACCATCGCCTGCGCGCCGTACACGTCGGCCAGCAGGGCGTCGAGCAGCCGGTGGCGCTGGGAGATGCCGCGTTCGACGACCGCCCAATCGTCGGCGGCGATCACCAGTGGAATCGGGTCGAGGACCCACGGGCGCTGCTCGCCCGACGCCGGATCGTGGACGTTGGCGGTGACGCCGTTCTCACGGATCAACCGCCGCGCCTGCTCCCAGCGCGTCTCGAACTCCTCGCGGCTCCAGCCGCCGATCACCTCGGCGACGCGGCTCCACGGGGCCCGCGGATGGCCGGCGCCGTCGAGAAACTCGTCGTGCGCTCCGGGGGGGGCCGCGTAGCCGAACAACGGCGGCACGCGGGTCGATTCGGTCATCGGCGCTGCGGCTCGGGGAAGCCGACTCGGCTGGCGGACGGGGGTGATCCGCGATTGTACCCTTCGGCGCGCCGCCCCGGGCGCGGAGTCAGCCGACGACCTCCGGCTCGAGCCGCTCCAGTTCGTCGACGAGCGTGGCGAGGCGGCGCAGGGCGGTCGCCACCGGCTCGCCGCCCGCAAGGTCGACACCGGCGTCGCGCAACAGGTCGAGCGACCATTTCGACGACCCGCCGCGGAGGAAGCCAAGGTAGGCGTCGAGCGCCCCCGGTCGGCCCGCCGCGACCCGCTCGGAAAGCGTGATCGCCGCAGCCAGCCCGGTGGCGTACTTGTAGACGTAGAACGCCGAGTAGAAGTGGGGGATCCGCAGGCACTCCAGCTCGAGATCGTCGTCGAGGGTGAAGCGCGGGCCGAAGTAGTCCTCGAGCAGGGCGCGGTACGACGCGCGGAACCGTTCCAGCGTCAGCGGTTCCCCCGCCTCCGCCGCCGCGTGGATCGTGCGCTCGAACTCGGCGAACATCGTCTGCCGGACGATCGTGGCCCGGATCGCATCGACCTCGCGGACGAGGATCGCGGCCCGTTCGCGGGGCGTGCGGCAGCGCTCGAGGAGGAGGCGGGCGAGGAGCTGCTCGTTGAAGGTGCTGGCGACCTCGGCGACGAAGATCGTGTAGCCGGCGTACTGGTAGGGCTGGGCCTCGGCCGCGAGCCGCGTGTGCATCGAGTGCCCCGCCTCGTGGGCGAGGGTGAACACGTGCTCGATCGCCTCGGGCTGGTAGTTCATGAGGATGTAGGGCGCCGAGTCGTAGGTGCCCGAGCTGAACGCCCCGGCCTGCTTGCCGACGTTGGGGTAGCGGTCGCACCACCGTCCGTCGAGCAATCCGTGACGGAGCCGATCGCAATACGCGTCCCCGAGCGGCGCGAGGGCCTCGACGATCAACCCGACCGCCTCCTCCCAGCCGTGCCGGCGCTCGAGTTCCGGGACGAGCGGCACGTAGCAGTCGTAGTGGTGGAGGTCGTCGAGCCGGAGCCACCGGCGGCGCAGCTCGTTGGCCCGGTGCACCGTCGGCAGGTGCGCGCGGACCGCCGCCACGAGGCCGTCGTAGACCGCCAGCGGGATGTTGTCGGTGAACAGCGCTGCCGCGACGGCCGACGGATGATTGCGGACGCGCGCCTGGTAGACGTCGAGCTCGACCGACCCCGCGAGGGTGGCGGCGAGCGTGTGGGCATGGGCCCGGTACTGGGCGTAGTACCGGTGGAACGAGTCGCGGCGCACCGCCCGCTCGGTGTCGTGGAGGAGGGTGACGAACGTCGCGTTGGAGAGCTCGACCTCGTTGCCGGCGCCGTCGGTCACGGTGCCGAACCGCATGTCGGCGTCGGTCAACTGCCGGAACACGCGGGCGGCAGTCCCGGCGAAGGTGCCCTGCATCGCCAGCAACCGCTCCTCGCGCTCGCCGAGCACGTGGGGCCGTGTCCGGACGAGCCGTTCGAGGAGGAGCCGGTACGGCGCCAGTGCCGCGGTCGCCAGCCACTCGCCGAGCGTCTCCGCGGGCAGCGCGACGATCTCGGGGCGGATGAAGCTCGCCAGCTCCCCGGCCCGGGTGGCGACGTGGCGAAAGCGCCCCATCATCCGCTGGCCAGTGCCTGCGGTCTGGTCCTCGGCGGCGCGGAGGTGGGCATAGGTCCCGAGGCGATCCCCCTCGCGGTCGATCGCCAGGTCGAACGCCAGACACTCGGCGAGGCGCTCGGGACCGGACCCGAGCGTGCCGGCGAACGGGGTGAACTGCGGCAGCCGTGCTTCCCACGCCACCAGCGCCGCCTCCCAGGCGTCGTCGGAGGGGAACAGGCTGCCGAGGTCCCATGTGTCGGCGGCGGCGACGGCGCACCGCTCGGGCAGGCTTCGAACCGTCATCGCTGTCGTCGCCTCCGCGCCTCTCCGGCGCTCGTCCGCCCCGCCGTGGTGATCGCGCCCCGCTTCACAGCCGCCACACGGCGCTGCCCCAGGCAAGGCCACCACCGAAGCCGCACACCACCACGACGCTCCCCGGCCCGACCCGGCCGGCGCGAAACGCCTCGTCGAGCGCCAGCGGGATCGATCCGCTCGACGTGTTGCCATAGCGATCGAGGTTGACGACGAACCGGTCGGCCGTGACGCCGAGCGCGGAGCGAGCGCCATCGATGATTCGCGCGTTGGCCTGGTGGAGGATGAAGCAGTCGATGTCGTCGAGCCCGAGCCCGGCGTGGGCGACCACCTGCCGGACGCTGTCCTCGACCAGACGGATCGCCCACTTGAAGACCGCTTTCCCCTCCATGCGCATGAATTGCTCACGCCGGGCGATCCCCGGCACGGACACCGGCTGTCGCGACCCCCCCATCGGGCAGACGAGCAGCTCGGCACCGCGGCCGTCGGCGCCGAGGGCGTGGGCGAGGAGGCCGGGGGTCGGACCGGAACCGTCGGCGACGCGCTCGAGGATCACGGCGCCGGCACCGTCGCCGAACAGCGGCCAGGTGCCGACGTCCTCCGGATCGACGAATCGGGTGTTGGTGTCGGCACCGACGACGAGCGCCAGACGGGCATTGCCGGCGGCGATGAACTGGGCGGCGGTCACCAACGCGTAGGCGAACCCGGCGCAGGCCGCGGTCACGTCCATCGCCGGGGCGGTGAGGCCGAGACGGTCTTGAACGAGGCACGCCGTCGACGGAAGCGAGTGGTCCGGCGTGAACGTCCCGACGACGAGCAGATCGACCGCCGCCGGATCGACTCTCGTCGCGCGGAGTACCTCCGCGCCAGCCGCCACCGCCATGTCGCTGGTCGCGGTGTCGGCGGCGGCGTGGCGGCGGGCGAGGATCCCCGACCGGCTCTCGATCCACTCCGGATCGCAACCGAGCCGCGTCAGATCCGCGTTGGTCACCACGCCGGGAGGAACCCACGAGCCCGTGCCGAGCAGACGGAAGCCGAGGGCGCGGCCCAGCCGGGCGGTACGTGGAGTGCTGAGGATGTCGGGGATCATGCGGTTCTCACGCGGCCACCGCGGCGGGACGGGCCATGGTACGGCCCTCCGCCGCCGCACGGAAGAACGCGTGGCCTCCCACCGGTCTCGGCCGCCGCCGGTGGAGCCAGTGGACAGGGTCCGGCCGGGCCGCGCGATTGATCACCGCGGCGGAATCCCGGGCGGAGCGGGCTCCGCCGGCGCGCTCGACTTCGGCTGGATGACCCCCACGCGGTCGAGGTGGATGCGGGCGTATTCCTTGGCCGGCACGACGTAGTACCAATCGGCGAATCGGGCATTGAGCTCACGCACGCGCTTCTGCGCACCCCTCACCTTGTCGTCGTACTCGTCCTGGCGGCGCCGATTTTCGCGCTCGATGCGGCGCCGCTCCTCGAGTTGCTGCTGGGCCTTGGCCTCGGCTTCGTCCGCGGCCTTGAGCGCGTCGGCAGCACTCGCGGCGCCGGGAGCGGCCGGAGCCGTCGCCGCCTCGCCGGCAGGGGCGGCGGGCTGCTCCGCCGCGGTCGCACCGCTCTGCCCTGCCTCGCCCTGGTCCCCTTGCTCGCCAGGTGCCGCCGGCGGCGGCGTGGCCGCATCCGCGGCCGGTGGAGCGGGGTCCGCCGCCGGCGGTGCATCGGCTGCCGGAGGGGCATCGTTCGCTGGCGGAGCTTCTGGCGCGGCGGGTGCCGCCTCGGTCGCCGGCGCGACGGGTGCTGCAGGCTCGGCCGCCGGCGCGATCGGACCGTCGGGAACAGGATCGAGCCGTGGCTTCTCCAGCAGCGCCTCGTTGAACCGGGCCATCACGAGCAGATACCGGCCGTCCTGCTGCTGTTGGCCTTCCGCGGCACCAGCCTCCTCGGCGGCGTCGGCAGCGCCGACCGCGGTCGCGGCCCCGAACCGGAGCACGTACTCGACCCCGTCGCGCATCCCCACGATCGTCTCGCCGTCGGTCGAGAGGATCTCACCGGAGCGCAGGGGAAGGAACCCGCGCTGCTGAAGCGATCGGATCGCCTCACGGTCGCCGGTGAACGATTCCTCGGCCTTGAGCTCGGCGCTCAGGCCCGCTGGCTTGCGGACGACGTCGATGATCTTCAGGTCGCCGAGGGCGTTGCGCAATTCATTGAGGCGGGCGCTGGCGAGCTCCTCGTTTTCCCCCAACTGCTGCGGCTCGGGTTTGCCCGCCGCGAACGACTCGAGGGCGACGAGGTTCCACTTCGCCTCGCGGTCCTCGTAGGCCAGCTCGATCCGGTCCTTGCGCACCTGCTCGACGCCGATCTGGCCTCCCTGGTCGACCGCCTCGAGCTTGTAGTCGTCGAGCACGACCTTGCGGACGTCCCATGGCGAGAGCTTCAGCAGATCCTTCTCGATCCAATCGCCGAACGATGTCGTGAACTTCGACATGTCGAGTTCGACGAGGTACACCGGATCCTGCCCCGCCCGACGGACGTAGCGCAGCGGTTTGGCTCCCCCGGCCCGCGCATACTCCTTGCCGACGATCAGCCGCGCCAGCCGGGCGCCGTTGCCGTCGCGGATATCGATCAGCTCGCCGACGCCCGTATCGCCCGGCTTGATCTTGTCCGGATCGGGCTCGACGACGCCGAACTTGGCATGGTCGCCCGGGCTGTCGGAGACCATGTCGACGTATTCACGATCGACCAGTTCGGTGGCCGCTGCGGCGAGCTGGTCCTTGGCGTCGGCCGGATAGTTCTGGAAGGCGGGCAGCACCCACACGCCGCCCGTCTGGGCGACCTTGAACTGCTTGAGCGTCGCCAAATCCTCGTCGTAGCGGACGATCTCGAGGCTCGTCGCCTTGGCGGCATCCGAGAGCTCAGGAAACAGCTTCCGCTCCTCGCGCGGCGCGACACTGCTGGCGGTGAACCGAGGCTGTGCGAACAATCCGGCCGCCAGGGCGGCGGCGCCGCAGGCGAGGAATGCCCCGGTCTTGAGCAGCGCCCCCGGCGCCGGCCGGCCGGCGCCGCGCTCGGCAGCCCTGTCGGTCCCGTCCGGTGCCTGCCACCCGCGGCCCGAACGGCCGTCGGCCACACCGCCGTCGCCCCGGCCGGAACCCGACGAGCGTGGCCCGCCGTCGTTCACTCGCTCACCCCTGCCTGCCATCGCCTCACGCTCCTTCCGAATCGATCGATCGTCACGTCCCCACCGCGATCCCGAACCCGTGCCGCGGGGCGGCAGCACGATCACCGCAACCGGTTCCGCGACACACCCTCGCGTTCCTGGGCCCGGCGCCGGAAATAGACAAAGAACGCCACGACGAGCGGCGGGATCGGCGGGAGAAGGACGGCGAGCCACTTCTGCCGGTCCTGCTCCTCGCGGATTTTCTTGCCGAGATCGCGCTCGACCCGTTCGACGTCGGCATCCCGGGTGCGTTTCAGCTGCTCGATCCGCGTGTCGAGACGCCGTTGGGCGAGACGCTGCCGGCTGGCAAGTTGTTGCATCGCCTGCATGGCCGCCTGCCGGTCGGCCTGACCGCTGGCCTCGAGGTCCTTGAGCTTGCGCTCGAAGTCGCCGACCTCCTTCTGGAGCGACTCGTTGGCCTCCTTCTCGGCTTGGTCGAACTGGTCGATGAACTTCTGCCGTTCGGCGTCGGCCTGCTCACGGGCGTCGGCGACCGCGTCTTCGATCCGCTCCAGGGTGCGGTGCCGGGGCTTCCGCTTGCGGATCTGCAGGAAGCGATCGTCCGCGGCGAGGGAATCGAGGATGTTAAGCACGAACGTGACGTTGTCGAAGTCGAGCCCGAACACCTCGTCGGGGCGGTTGCGGAGGCCGAAGATCCGGCCGTCGAGGAGGTCGATGTCGGAGACGACGACCGCACGGATCGGCTTGGCGGGCGCGGCGGCCTGGCCGTCGGCGGCGGCGGGCGGCTGGCGCTCGACGGCGACCGCGAGGACCATCGACTGATCCCCCGGCTTCTCGAAGTTGCGCAGCATCCGCATGTCGCGGTTGGCGAGGATCCGCTCGACCTCGATCGTTCCCGACCGCGGCGTCGTCCGCGCCAGCGGCACCCAGTCGACCGCCGCCGCGTCGTCCTTCGACAGGCTGCCCGGGAACGGGAACAGCACTTCCTGCAGGCCGCTGGTGACCGGGTCGTCCTGGTTGAAACCGGTGTCCTTGGCATCCATGCTCGCGTCGACGAAGACGAACTCCGACGGCAGTTCGAGCTTGGGGTGCGGGTTGTAATCCTGGAAGATCACGAACGGCGCCGATCCCATCTGCCCCATCGCCGGCCGTGCGGCCCCGGCCCCGAGGCGGAGGCCGAGCGTCTGCCAGAGCAGTTCGATGTCCCCCTTCGGCTGGCCCTGCTGCTGGAACATCGCCATCGGACCGCCGGGGCCGCGCCGCGGCTGGGCGGTGCCAGGGACGGCCGTCATCAGGACCGGGAGCGGGTCCTCGAAAATCGCCACCGGCTGCCCCCGGCGGACGGCATCGACGAAGTTGCCGAGCTGCTCCGGACCGAGGCTCGAGGGCTGCACCGCGAGGAGCGCGTCGTAGGTTTCGGTGATCGGGGCCGAGGGGTCGACCTGGACGACGTCGTACTGCTTCTCCAACTCGTCCACCAGCGGCTGCCGCGGACGCTGCTGGCCGGTCATCATGTCGAAGCCGCCGAACAGGTCGGCGTCGGTGGTGACGACCCCGAGGCGGCGCCGTTTCTCCTGAGCCGCCGTGGCGATCGAACGGATCAGCTCGTACTCCACCGGCGTCCCCTTGTCGAAGAACGGGACCACGACTTTCTCCAGGCCGCTGGTCACCGCACACCCGAGGAACACCTCCTCCTCGCGGTACGCACCGCGGACCCGCGACAGTACCGAGACCGGCTCGATCCCGAATTGCTGCCGGGCGAGCGCGGCGGCATCGGTCTTGGGTTCGGTCGGCACGACCTCGACCTTCACCTTGCCCCGGCCGAGGCGTTGGAACTGACGGAGCGTGTTGAGGAGATTGAGGCGGGTCTGCGTGTAGTCCTCGGGCACCGTCGGGCTGACGTACGCGCGGATCTCGATCGGCCGCTGGGGCTTGAGGTCGGCCAGCAGGCGGCGTGTGTCGGGGGCCAGCGAACTGATCCGTTCCTCGGACAGATCCTGACGGACGTCCGTGGCCCGGGCCACGAGGACCGCCCCGGCGGCGAGCATCGCCAGCCCCGCGGTCCGCGCCAGGTAGTGAACGCCCATCCGCGGGCCGTCGCGCCGACCGGTCCAGTGGCGACGGCCGATGAGGACCATCGCCAGATAGAGGCAGACGGCGACGACGCCGAGGAAGTAGGCGATCGACGACAGGCTGACGACACCCCGCCCGAAGTCAGAGAACTGCTCCGCCAGCCCCCAGCTGCGGACCCGCTCCGCCCAGCGTGGTCCCATCACCGCCCCGGCCTGGTCGGCGACGGCCAGCGGCGCGTTGAGGAGCAGCCCGAGGATGAAGGCGACCGTCAGGTTCGGCGTCAGGAAGCTGGCCACCATGCCGACCGCGAGCATCGCCAGGCCCATGAACCAGTAGCCGAGGTAGTTGGTGAAGAACAGGCCGCCGTCGGGGGTGCCCCAGCGGAGGAGAATGATCAGGTTGCAGATGCAGGAGAACATCAGCGCCACGGTGTAGATCCCGACGGTGGCGAGATACTTCCCGAACACCACCTCCCAGTCACTGGCGGGGATGGTGAGCAGCAGCTCGTCGGTGCCCTGGCGGCGCTCGTCGGCCCAGACGCTCATCGTGATCGCTGGGATGAACACGAGGAGGATGTAGGGCAGGTAGCGGTTGAGCTGGTCGAGGTTGGCGAGGTTGGAGTTGAAGAACTCCGGCGGCCAGAACGCGGCCAGCGACCCGAGCAGCACGAACACGCAGATGAAGACGTAGCCGGTCGGATTGGAGAAGTAGGAGACGAAGTTTCGCTTGAACACCGCGTCCAGTACGTGCCATTTCATGTCTGTCGGCATCCTGTCGATCGGGTTGTCGTGTCGTCGCCCGTGACCGAACCGGCGGCCCGGCCAGCCGCGGCAGTCGCCGGCGCCGTGGGCCTCGGCTGGCCGGAGCCTCCGTCGACCGCCTTCAGGCCGAGGCGGCCCTGGTCAACTCGTGGAACCGTTCGTCGAGGCTCCCGCCGTTTCGCCGCAACTCGGCGGGAGTGCCGTCGAACCGCAGCCGTCCCTCCGCCACGAGGATCACGCGGTCGGCGAGGGCCTCGACCTCCTGGAGAATGTGGGTCGAGAGGAGGATCGTCTTGTCCTTGCCGAGGCGGCGGATCGTCTCGCGGACCTCGCGGATCTGGTTCGGATCGAGTCCGCTGGTCGGCTCGTCGAGGATCAGCACGTCGGGCTCGTGGAGCAGGACCTGCGCCATCCCGACCCGCTGGCGGTAGCCTTTGGAGAGCTTGCCGATCGCCTTGCCGATCACGCTGCCCAGTTCGCACTGGCGGACGACCGCCTCGATCCGCTCCTTGCGGCGCGCCCCGCGCATGCCGCGGGCGTCAGCGAAGAACTCGAGGAGCGTGCGCGGGGTCATGTCGGGGTACAGAGGACCGTTTTCCGGCAGGTACCCCAGCCGCATCGCACCGGCGAGCCGATCGGTCGCCATGTCGTGGCCGGCGATCCGTGCCGTGCCGGCGGTCGGCGCCAGGTAGCCGGTGAGGATCTTCATCGTCGTGCTCTTTCCGGCCCCGTTCGGGCCGAGGAAGGCGACGACCTCCCCGCGGGGAATCCGGAAGGAGACGTTCTCGATGGCGATGAACGGGCCGTAGTACTTCGTCAGCCCGTCGGCCTCGATCATCGCCTCGCCGGCCGGAATGGGGTCGTGGGCCATGGGTGGTGCGAAAGGGGGGCGGGGGGTGGGAGCACGCAAACTGTCCATTGTTAGGCCCCGTCGCCACAACAGGCAATCCCCGGCCGGATCGCCGCGGGGCGGCCGACCGCACGCGACGCGCGGCTCAGGCGGGAACGGCCGCACCCGGCAGCGTCTCGGGGATCTCCTCGTCACGGTCGCGCTGCCAGGCGATGTGCCGCCGCCACCGGTCGAGGGGGCGGGGATGGTCACTGCGGCAGTGGACCCCGCGGGTTTCCTGCCGGGCCATCGCGGCCCGGACCATCAACCGCGCGACCTCGAGCATGTTTTGCAGCTGCCATCCCTGGGGGTCGGAGAACTGGCGCGGGAGGACGTAGCGGCACCACGCCTCGACCGTCTCGGCGGCCTCGGCCAGCGCGGCACCGCTCCGCTCGACGCCGACGGAGCGCCACATCAGGCTGCGCAGCGAGTTGCGAATGTCGGCGAGGTCGAGCCCCTCGCCCGTCACCCGGCCGCGCGGATGGGCCAACTCGGGCACGCGGAACTGGTCCCCCATCGACAGCGCCTCGGCGGAGGCGACGGCCCCGCAGCGGGCACCGTACACGAGCCCCTCGAGGAGACTGTTGCTCGCCAGGCGATTGGCGCCGTGCAGACCGCTCGATGTGACCTCACCGGCGGCCAGCAGCCCGGGAAGACTCGTCCGCCCTTCGCGATCGATGGCCACCCCGCCGATCATGTAGTGGGCCCCGGGGCGGACCGGAATCCGGTCACGGGCAAGATCGAGCCCGAACTCGGCACAGATCCGCGCCATCCCGGGAAACCGAGTGCGGACCGTATCGGCATCGAGATGGGACAGGTCGAGGTAGACGTTGGCATGGTGGGTGCGGTGCATCACCTCGGTGATCGCCCGCGAGACGACGTCGCGGGGGGCGAGCTCGGCCCGGTCGTCGAACTCCGGCATGAACCGCCTGCCGTCCTTGTCGACCAGGTGCGCACCAGCCCCCCGGATCGCCTCGGTGATCAGGCTCCGCGCCGCCCCGGCGATGTACAGCACCGTCGGATGGAACTGCATGAACTCCATGTCGCGCAGTTTTGCCCCGGCCCGCCACGCCAGCGCCATGCCGTCGCCGCTGGTTCCCTCGGGATTGGTCGATTCGCGATACAGTTGCCCGGCACCGCCGGTGGCGAGGATCGTGCGCCGCGCCCAGACGAGCGTCTTGCCGTGACCCTTGTTCCAGACGAGGGCCCCGCGGCAGGCGCCGTCGTCGGTGAGCAGGTCGATGGTGAACGTCTCCGGCCAGAACTCGACGTTCTCGCAGCCGCGGGCCCGCTCGATCACCGCCCGCATCACCTCGCGCCCCGTGGCGTCGCCGAGGGCGTGGACGATGCGGTGGTGGCTGTGGCCCCCCTCGCGCCCCAGTTCGAGACTCCCGTCACGGGCGTCGAAATTGGTGCCCCAGGCGATCAGTTCGGCGATCCGCGCCGGAGCCTCGTGGACGACCTCGGTGACGACGTCTGGATGGCACAGTCCGCAGCCGGCGGAGAGCGTGTCGGCGACGTGGTTGTCGAACCGATCCTCCGGATCGACGACTCCGGCGATCCCCCCCTGGGCCCACTGGCTGCTCGACACCCGCAGGTCGGTCTTGGTGATCACCGTCACCTGGAGCCGCGGATCGACGGACAGTGCCGCCCGGAGTCCGGCGACACCGCCGCCGAGGACGAGCACGTCGGTGAAGCAGTGGGGTACCCGTTTGGGACCGAACGGCACCAGATAGCGCGGACCCTGGAAGGAACCGCTCATTCGCCAGTGGTTCCCTGGGAGTACGCCTTGACCCGATCGCGGTATTCGCTCGGGGGCCGTGTCCGCCGCCCCTCGGACTGCCCCCCCTTCACGTCGGCGGGAACGTCACGCGCGCTGCGGACGGTGCCGCCGCGGAGGCCGAGGCTACGGAGGGCCCGCTCGAACTCGCGCTTCTGCGTCGGATCCCCCGCTGCCGCACGACGGCGCATCGCCTCCCAGCGCTCGAGGAACGCGCGGGCCTCGTCGGGGGTCCAGCCCAGCGCGTCGAGAACGCTGTCGTCTCCCTTGGCGAGCGACCGGCGGAGGTGATCGAGGGCGAGGTCGGCGGCATTGCGGGCATGGGAGGTGTCCTGCTGGCCCCACTCGGTTTCGGCGTTGGGAGCGGATCCCTCCGGGGCGCCCCCCTGTGGGTCGGACGGTCCGTCGCTCCGCATCCAACCGCCCCCCCCCGACTTGGAGGCCTGCGGGGCGCCGGGAGGCGCTGCGTCGGTCGGTGAACCGGCTCCGTCACGTTGGTCGCCATTGCCCGCCTTCCCACCCGCTGCTCCGTCACGTCCCTGCTGGTTCCCGCCGGGCGCGTCGCTGGGGCCGGGCTGCGTTGCGTTTTCATCGGGCTTACGCCCCGCCTCGCGTTCGCCCGCACCCTCCCCTTCTCCACCAGGATCTCGACCGCCGCCTTGCTGCTCTCCACCGCCTTGCTGCTCTCCACCGCCTTGCTGCTCTCCACCGCCCTGCTGCTCTCCACCGCCCTGCTGCTCTCCACCGCCTTGCTGCTCTCCACCGCCCTGCTGCTCTCCACCGCCCTGCTGCTCTCCACCGCCCTGCTGCTCTCCACCGCCTTGCTGCTCTCCGCCGCCTTGCTGCTCTCCACCACCTTGCTGCTCTCCACCACCTTGCTGCTCTCCACCACCCTGCTGCCGACCGGGGCGATCGTCGCCACGGCGTTGACCGT